>DATILQ010000226.1:0-1590 GCA_035476235.1 Burkholderiales bacterium | reverse complement strand
AAGTTCGAGGCGAGCGCCGGACACTAGCAGCGGCGGCGGGCAGCATGGAAAAGCGCGTCGTCTTCCGCTCGGCGTGGCTGCCCTACGCGCTGCTCGCGCCGCAGATCGCGGTCACGCTGGTGTTCTTCTTCTGGCCGGCGGCGCAGGCGATCTGGTTTTCTTTCCAGCTGCAGGATGCCTTCGGCCTGCGGACCGAGTTCGTCGGCCTGCGCAACTTCGAGGCGCTGTTCGCCGACCCGCGCTATCTGGCGTCCTTCCGCACCACTGCCGTGTTCAGCGTGCTGGTCGCCTTCTTCGGCCTCGCCATCTCGCTGCTCCTGGCGGCCATGGCCGACCGCGTGGTGCGCGGCGCGCTCGCCTACCGCACGCTCCTCATCTGGCCTTACGCGGTCGCCCCGGCCGTGGCGGGCGTGCTCTGGGCATTCATCTTCGCGCCTTCGATCGGCATCGTGACCTACGTGCTGCGGCGCTGGGGCATCGACTGGAACTGGATCCTGCGCGGCGACCAGGCGATGCTGCTGGTGGTGATCGCCTCCGTCTGGAAGCAGATCTCCTACAACTTTCTCTTCTTCCTCGCCGGCCTGCAGTCCATCCCGCGCTCGCTCATCGAAGCCGCCGCCATCGACGGCGCCGGGCCGGCGCGGCGCTTCTGGACCGTTGTCTTCCCGCTGCTTTCGCCCACCACGTTCTTTCTGCTGGTGGTGAACATCGTCTACGCGTTCTTCGACACCTTCGGCGTGATCGACGCCACCACGCAGGGCGGACCGGCGCAGGACACGCAGATCCTCGTCTACAAGGTCTATTACGACGGCGTGAAGGCCGCCGACCTCGGCGGCTCGTCCGCGCAGTCGGTGATCCTGATGTGCATCGTCATCGTGCTCACCGCGCTGCAGTTCCGCTTCGTCGAGCGCAGGGTGCAGTACTGATGGTCGACAAATGGTAGAAAAGCGGCCCGGCCTCACCGTCTTCTCGCACGCCGTGCTCATCCTCGGCGTGGCGGTGATCGCCTTTCCGCTGTACGTCACGTTCGTCGCCTCGACGCTCACGCTCGAGCAGATCCTGACGGTGCCCATGCCACTCCTGCCCGGCGACCACCTGGTCGAGAACTACCGCCAGGTCCTCACCGCCGGCTCGACCAAGGGCTCGCAGGCCGCGGTGGCCACCATGCTCGGCAACAGCCTGGTGATGGCGCTCGGCATCGCGCTTGGCAAGATCGCGATCTCGATCATCGCCTCTTTCGCGATCGTCTATTTCCGCTTCCCGCTGCGCAACTTCTTCTTCTGGATGATCTTCGTCACGCTGATGCTGCCGGTGGAGGTGCGCATCATTCCGACGTTCCAGGTCGCCTCCGACCTGCACCTCTTGAATTCCTACGTCGGGCTCACGCTGCCGCTCATTGCCTCGGCCACCGCGACGTTCCTCTTCCGCCAGTTCTTCCTCACGGTGCCCGACGAGCTCGCGGAGGCCGCGCGCATCGACGGCGCGGGCCCGATGCGCTTTTTCCGCGACATGCTGCTGCCGCTCTCGAAGACCAGCATCGCGGCGCTCTTCGTCATCCAGTTCATCTACGGCTGGAACCAGTACCTGTGG
>DATILQ010000225.1:0-7898 GCA_035476235.1 Burkholderiales bacterium | reverse complement strand
CGTGCGCAAGGGCGACCGCTATGTCGTGAACGGCCAGAAGGTATGGACTTCCCGCCTGCAGCACTCGGAGCTGATGATCCTGCTCGCGCGCACCACGCCGCTCGCCGAAGTGACAAAGAAGTCCGACGGCATGTCGATCTTCCTGGTGGAAACGAAAAGCCGCGGTCTGGAGGTGAAGCCGATCCGCAACATGGTGAACCACGAGACCAACCAGGTGTTCATCGACAACCTCGAGATCCCGGCGGAGAACCTGATCGGCCAGGAAGGCAGGGGATTCCGCTACATTCTCGACGGGCTCAATGCCGAGCGCATCCTGATCGCCGCTGAGTGCATCGGCGACGGCTACTGGTTCACCGAAAAGGCCTCCAAATACGCCAACGAGCGCGTCGTCTTCGACCGGCCGATCGGGCAGAACCAGGGCATCCAGTTCCCCATCGCCGAGAGCTACATGGAGATCGAGGCGGCGAACCTGATGCGCTACAAGGCCGCTTCGCTTTTTGACCAGAAGCTCGACTGCGGCGCGGAGGCGAACATGGCGAAGCACCTCGCCGCGAAGGCGTCCTGGGAGGCGGCCAACGTGTGCCTGCAGACCCACGGCGGCTTCGGCTTCGCCGCCGAGTACGACGTCGAGAGGAAATTCAGGGAGACGCGGCTCTACCTCGTGGCGCCGATCTCGACCAACCTGATCCTCTCCTACCTCGCCGAGCATGTCCTGGGCCTGCCGCGATCCTTTTAGTGGCTAGGTTTTGCCGAATCGCTAACATTTGACATGCTCGGGACGGACCCCTAGGCCGATCAGCCGAGCCGGAATCCGGCGCAGCCACGGATAGCGCGCGAGCAGGCGAAAGAACAGCGGCGGCGTAAGCCGCTCGCCGGTGCCGAGGACGCGCGCGATCACGCGCTGCTGCACCATGAGCTGCAGCCGCTGCGTGACCCGCACCGGCCATTCACGACGCTTCTGCACCCGCCGCAGATCGCCGGTCGAGAGTCTGCCTTCGCGCAGCGGCAGCGCCAGAATGTTCGCCGCGGCGACCGCGTCCTGGATGGCGAGGTTGATTCCCACGCCGCCGACCGGCGACATGGCGTGAGCGGCATCGCCGATGCACAGCAAGCCCGGCCGGTACCACCGCCGCAGCCTGTCGACGCGAACCGTGAGCAACTTGATCTGCTCCCAGTCGGTGAGCTCTTCGACGCGATCGGCGAGGAAGGGCAGTAGCTTTGCGATACCGGCTCGCAACGCCGGCAAGCCGTCGTGCCGTACGTCTTCGGCCGCCCCTTTCGCGATCACATACCCGCATTGCCAGTAGTCGCCGCGGTAAATGAGGACCACGATGCGGCCGGCGTCGAACAGCGCCATGGTCGCGGCGGGATCGCCGACGCCACGCGACAGCCTGAACCACAGGACGTCCATCGGCGCGCCGAGTTCTTCCACCGGCAGACCGGCCTGCGCGCGCACGCTCGAGTGCCTGCCGTCCGCGCCGACGACCAGGTCGGCCTCGATGTCGCGATCTTTCACTCGAACGCCGGCAATGCGTCCGTCGCGCTCGATGAGGGAGGTGACCTCGGCGTTCATGCGCAGCTCGAAGCCCGGGAAGCGCGCAGCTTCCTTGGCGAGGAAGGCGAGGAAGTCCCACTGCGGCATCATCGCGATGAAGCGGCAGCGGGTGGGCAGGTGGCGCAGATCAGCCACCACGATCTCGCGCTCGCCGAACTTCGCCGCGAATTGGGGGACCTCCTGGTGCGGCAGCCGCAGCAGGTGCTCGAGCAGCCCGAGCTCGTGCATCACCTCCAGCGTCGAGGGGTGGATCGTGTCGCCGCGGAAGTCGCGCAGGAAATCGGCGTGCTTCTCCAGCACCAGCACGCGCACGCCGGCGCGGGCCAGCAGCAGCCCGAGCATCATGCCCGCCGGGCCGCCGCCGGCGATGCAGACCTGGCGATTCAGGCGCGCGATAGCGCTGCTTTCACTCTCTCCGCGTTGAGCGGCGCCTTGCGCAGGCGCACGCCCGTGGCGTCGAAGAACGCATTCGCCACGGCGGCCGGGATCACCCGCATCGTCGGCTCGCCGGCGCCCGAGGGTGCAAGCTCCGGCCGGTTGATCAGCACCACCTCGATCGCCGCCGGAGCGTCCTGCATCTCGAGGATCGGGTAGCTCGCCCAGTCGACGCTGGTGACCGCATCGCGGTCGAAGCGAACCTGCTCGTAAACTGCGCGCGAGATGCCCTGCACGACGTTGCCTTCGATCGTGTAGCGCAGGCCCTGCGGATTGATCACCAGGCCGCAATCGTGCGCGACGACCACGCGGCGCGCCCAGACCCGCCCCGTATTGCGCTCGACCTCGACCTCGGCCACCGCGGCCACCGCGGTGCCGTTGCGCTCGGCAAAAGCGATGCCGCGACCCTGCAGGGTTTTTTGCGGTGAGGTGCGCGCCTGCCAGCCGGCCTTGTCCGCCGCGGCTTTGACCACTGCCTGATGCCTCGGATCGGTGAGATACCTGAGCCTGAACGCGACCGGGTCTTCGCCCGCTGCAGTGGCGATTTCATCGATGAACTGTTCGCTGCCAAAGTGGATCTCGGGCCCGACCGGATCGCGCATATGCGCGGTGCGCAATGGCGAGCAGTTCTCCACCAGCGGCGCGATCGTCTCCCAGGCGAGCAGCTTGTTCTCGAAGCCGTAGGACTCCGCCGGCACGCCGAAGATCTGCGTTCCCTTCGCCGGGATGCCGGTGGCCTGCCCTACCAGGCTGTCCGCCGGGTCTGACTCGTTGGTGGCGATGTGCTGGCGCGAGAAGCCCTTGGCGACGAACTCGTAACCGATCACCTTGCCGGACGCGTCGATCGCCGCGCGCGCACGATGGACGCAGGCCGGGCCCTTCGGGTCCCACGCCGTGCCGTCGGCCCGCATGCCCTGCACCCGCACCGGCTTGCCGGTCGCCTTCGAGAGGAACGCCGCGTCGAGCGCAGCGTCGCCGGCGTCGTTGCGCCCGTAGGAGCCCGGTCCGGCAACCCAGATCGCCCGCACTTTCTCCGGCGCCATGCCGAGCAGCCTGGCCACCCCGTCACGCACAAAGTGAGGCTTCTGCGATCCCGTCCACAGCGTGCAGCGGCCGGCCCGGGCGTCGGCAACCGCGCAGCCGGGACCCATGCTGGCATGCGACTGGAACGGCCACTCGTACTGCGCTTCGACGATGCGCACGCCCGGCGCGCCGAACGCCGCTGCCAGGTCGCCCGTCTTCACGGGCTCCTCGCGCTTCACGACCTTGGCGCCGCGGATGTGCTCGTGCAGCTGATCCATCGCCGGGAACGCGCCTTCGAGCGCATGCCAGTCCACCTTCAGCATCTGCGCCGCGCGCACCGCGTCCCACTCGCGTGGCGCGACCACCGCGACGAAGTCCTTCTCGCGCACGACGCGCGCGCCGCGGATCGACTTGATCGAGGCCTCGTCCACGCCGCGTACCTTGCACGCTGCGCGCGGCGGCCGGATGACCCGCGCGTGCAGCATGCCTTTCACGCGCACGTCGGTGACGAACTGGTCGGTGCCGTAAACCTTCCAGGCGACGTCGCGGCGCATAAAGGATTTACCCACCACCTTGTAGTCGGCTGGCGATTTCGGTTTCGCCTGGACCTTGATGTCCATCGCGTTCCCGACTTGCTTGTTCCACTCCACGGGGTGATGAAAATACTTGCCGCCGACCAGCTCACCGTAGGTGACCTGCTTGTTTCCGCTTGTGTGGATCGTTCCGCTTTCGACCCGGAGCTGCGACACGGGTTGGCCGAGCTGCTGTGAAGCCCGCTCGAGAAGCAGCCGCCGCGCCTCGGCTGCGGCGTTGCGCAGCAGTCGACCGCCATTCGACACGCCGGTGCTGCCCGAGGCGCCACCCTGGTTGCACGAGGTGCCGGTGTCGCCCATGAGCACGTCTACCTTGTCGCAGGCGACATCGAGCTCGTCGGCCACGATCTGCGCGATCGCGACCTCGAGGCTCTGCCCCATGTCCATCTTGCCGAAGAAGGCCTGCACGCGGCCGTCGGGCAGTACTGCCACCCAGGAATCGAGCTCGGTCGGCACTAGCGGCGGCTTGCCGGCGGCGACTTGCGCCAGCGCCTCGGCAGGCGGCGGCGCAGCGAACGATACGACCAGCGCCCCGGAGGTCTTCAGGAATTCGCGGCGAGTGAGAGTCGTCATGATGTTCTCCTCACGCCATGCTGGTTTGCGCGCGCTTGATGGCGCGCAGGACGGCCACGTGCGTTCCGCAGCGGCACTTGAGCCCGGCCAGGGCGTCGCGCAGCTGCGCGTCGCTCGCTTTCGGGTTCTTCTTGAGATAAGCCGCGGCCGTCATGATCCAGCCGTTGATGCAGTAGCCGCACTGCGGCACCTGCTCCTCTACGTACGCCGCCTGCAGCGGGTGCGGCTTTTCCGGCGTGCCGAGGCCTTTGAGGGTGGTAATGGTCTTGCCGCTCGCGGCGGAGACCGGCAGCACGCACGAGCGCACCGGCTCGCCGTCAAGGTGCACGGTACAAGCGCCGCATTGCGCGAGGCCGCAGCCGAAGTGGGGATTGTCGAGACCGAGATCGTTGCGCAGGGCGTACAGCAGGGGCATCTCGGGCTCGGCGTTGACGGAAACGCGCTTGCCGTCGACGGTGAATCTGAAGCTCGCCATAGCTCCTCCTAATGGCTCATCGCCGGCAGCCAGGTGGCCAGCGGCGGAAAGATAATGATCAACCCGATCAACAAAAGAACGCAAGCAATGAACGGCATGCCGGCGAGGTAGATGTCGCGCATCGTCGTGCCGGGGGGCGAAACGCCCTTCATCACGAACAGCAGCAGCCCGAACGGCGGCGTGGTGTAGCCGACCTCGAGCGACAGCAGCATGATCAGGCCGAACCACGTCAGGTCGAAGCCCAGGCTCTTGGCCAGAGGGAAGAAAATCGGCGCCGTGAGCAGCATCTTCGACAGCGGGTCCATGAAGCTGCCGAGGAAAATGATCACCCCGATCATGATCAGCAGCATCTGCAGCGGGGTGACGTCGAAGCCGATCGCCCAGTTCATCAGCCCGCTCGAGGCACCCGTGAAGGCGAGCACCTGCGCGAACGTCGCCGAGCCGAGGATCACGAGGAACGCCATCACCGTAACGCGCAAGGTCCCGTCGAGCGACTTGATGAACGCCTTCCAGGTCATTTCACCGTAGCACATCGCCAGCACGATCACCGAGACCGCGCCAAGCGCCGCGGCCTCGGTCGGCGTCGACCAGCCGGTGGTCATGATGAGGACCGAGAACACGATGATCACGATCATCGGCACGACGTCGACGAAGAACAGGCGCAGCTTTTCGCGCCGGCTGACCGTTGCCGCCGCATACATCGGCGCTGCGTCGGGATCGACGATGGTCCAGACCCAGATCAGCACACCGTACATCGTGGCAAGCAGCAGCCCCGGGACGACGCCGGCCACCAGCAAGTCGCCGACATCGGTGCGGCCGAGCGTGGCGAGCAGCACCGTGAGCGCCGAGGGCGGGATGATCACCGCCAGGCCGCCGACGCCCATGATCGGGCCGAGCGAGAGATACTTGCTGTAGCCGCGCTTGATCATCTCTGGAACCATCAGCCTGCCGAGCAGCGCGCAAGCGCCCATCGACGAGCCCGCCGGGCCCGCGTAGGCCGTGCCGCCGATCAGCGTCACGTAGGCGAGCCGTCCCCGGATGTTGCCGAGCAGCTTGTCCGCCGCATTGAAGCATCGCGTGGCAAGTCCGGTGTGATAGAAGAGCTCGCCCATGAAGAGAAACATGGGGATCGGCACCAGCGCGAAGTTGGTCATCGCGCCGAAGCCGTTGTTGATGATCTGCTGGATGCCGGCCCCGCCGCCCATGAACAGCACGGCGGCGATGACGTTGGTGATGAAGAATCCCACGGCCACGGGAATGCCGAGCATCATCAGCCCCAGCGCAGAGCCGAACAGGATCACCGCCACCCAGTACCAGGCCATCGCGCGTCTAGCTGCCGCCCAGCTCGGAGAGCGGCGCGAGGAAATCCTCCCCGCGCCACAGGAAGCGGCCGAACTCGATCGCCATCATGAGGAAGGAAAGCGGGATCCAGCCGACCACCAGCCAGCGCGGCATGTCGAAGGAGCGCACGTCGCGCTCCGCCCGCAAGAAGTCGGTCAGCGTCACCTCGAATCCGTACCAGGCGATGACCAGGCAGATGCCGATGCAGGCGAGGCCAATACCCCTCGTCAGCCAGCGGCGCGGGCGCGGCTGCAGGTGCATCAGCAGGATCTCGACGTAGATGTGCCCCTTTTCGCGCACCAGCCAGGGTGCGCCCAGGCACGGAACGACGAGCAATGCGTACTCAGTGAAGGTGAAAAAGTGCGCCCAGCTCTGGAAACCCAGATTGCGCAGCACCACGTCGACGGTGATCACCACCATCATCGCCGCGATCAGGAAGCCGGCGCACCATGCCATGCCGTAAAGCACGGCCTCGTACGCCTTGACTGCGAGTCTGATCAATCCGGGGTAAAGAGCTGCACTACGCGGTCGTAGTTCTCCATGCCGCCCGACTTCTCCATGCGCTCCTTCATGCGCGCGAGGCTCGCCGCGCGCGCGCCCGCGACGAAGCGCTTCGACGCCTCGGGCGACTGCGACAGGGTCTTGATGCCGCGCTTTTCGAGTTCCGTTTTTTCTTTTGTCCAAAGTTGCTGTAGAGCCTGCAAACTCGAAGTCTCGTGCTCGATCGCCACGCGCTGCAGGATCTCGCGCGTCTTCGGCGAGAGCGAGCTCCACTTCTTCTGGTTGGCGATGATCATCAGATCGGTCTCGAAGAAGTCCGGCAGGATGCGGTACTTGATGTAGCGGTCCCAGTTCAGGTCCATCAGCCCGATCTGGGTCCAGGCCGTGATGTCGACCGTGCCCCGCTCGAGCGCCGTGTACAGGTCGGAGGAATTGAGGTTGATGACCTGGGCCCCGAGGTAGTTGGTGAGGAAGGCGTTGTAGATCGGGTTGCCGCGCACTTTGAAACCCTTGATGTCGATCTGGCCGGAGGCGTCGAAGCGCGGCTCCTTGGTGGACCAGAGGCAGAAGCGGATCCCGCTATCGACCCAGCCGAGCAGCACTACGCCCATGCGCTTCTGGTGGATCTGGTTCAGGAGCTCGGTGCCGCCGTTCTTGCGCGCGGTCGGACCATCCACGGTGCTGGCGCTGACCGCGTCGCACTCGGGCACCACCGCGGCGTAGAACGCGCACGGCGAGTAGACCATGTCGACGACGCCGCTGCGCACCGCGCCGGGCTGCTCCATCATGCCGATCGCTTCCGGCCCGCCGCGCACCTGGATCGTGAACTCGCCCTTGCCGGCTTCGTTGGCCTTCTTCACGAACTCGAGGAAGCTGCGCGAGTAGATGAGCGAGGCCGGGAACACGTGGGTCGCCGAAATGCTGTCCGCCGCCAGCACGGGCGCGCCGAGCGCGAGCCCCAGCGCAAGAGCAAAAATCCTCCTCAACATGGCCTCCTCCCGTTGTCCGAACGACGCGCGGCATCTTACCATCCGCACAGTGACGACGGTCTTTTCGGCGTTCGAGCAAACTGCCCGCGCGCACGCCTCGAAACTCTTCCTTCAGGTCTATCCTGAAGAAGTTCGGTTCACGTACCAGCAGGCCCTGGACGCGGCGACCGCCATCGCCGCACGCTACCGCGCGCGCGGCTACGGCGCCGGGCACCGCATCGCGCTGCGGCTGGAGAACCGCCCCGATTTCCTGCTGCACTTTCTCGCCCTCAACTCGATCGGCGCGAGCGTGGTGCCGATCAATCCCGACTTTCGCGCAGCGGAGCTGCAATACATCCTGGGCCATTGCGAAGCCAGCCTGGTCGTCACCGGGGAAACGCTTGACGGGGATTTTCCGGTCGCCCCCGAACCGG
>DATILQ010000224.1:0-11852 GCA_035476235.1 Burkholderiales bacterium | reverse complement strand
CCGCTCATCGTGCTGGGCAAGGGTGCCGCGTATGCCCGGGCCGACGCAGAAATCAAATCTTTGATTGAAAAAACTGCTATCCCGTACCTGCCGATGTCGATGGCGAAGGGGCTGCTGCCAGACACGCACGAGCAGTCTGCTGCCGCCGCGCGCTCTTATGTGCTGCCCGAGGCCGACGTGGTGATGCTGGTCGGCGCGCGCCTGAACTGGCTGCTCTCGCATGGCAAGGGCAAGACCTGGGGCGGTAAGGGCCACAAGGACTGGGGCGGCCAGAAATTCATCCAGATCGACATCTCGCCGAGCGAGGCGGACAGCAACGTGCGCATCGACGCGCCGCTGGTGGGCGACATCGGTTCCTGCGTGTCCGCGCTGCTCACCGCGATGGGCTCCAACTGGGCGAAGCCGCCTGCCGACTGGCTGGGTGCGATCGCCGAGCGCAAGAGCAAGAACGTCGCGAAAATGGCCGAGACCCTGGCCAAGGATCCGCGGCCGATGAATTTTCACAGCGCGCTGAACGTGGTGCGCGACATCGTCAAGGCCAACCCGGACGCGATACTCGTCAACGAAGGCGCCAACGCGCTCGACTTCACCCGCAGCATCGTCGACATGTACAAGCCGCGCAAGCGCCTGGACGTCGGCACCTGGGGCGTGATGGGCATCGGCATGGGCTTTTCCGTCGCCGCCGCCGTGGTCAGCGGCCAGCCGGTGATCGCGATCGAGGGAGACAGCGCCTTTGGCTTCTCCGGCATGGAAGTCGAGACCCTCTGCCGCTACAATCTGCCGGTCTGCGTGGTCGTCTTCAACAACAACGGCGTCTACCGCGGCACGGACGTCAACCCGGCCGGCGGCCCCGATGTGGCACCCACCGTGTTCGTCAAGGGGGCGCGCTATGACAAGCTGATCGAGGCCTTCGGTGGCGTGGGGGTGCACGCCACGACGCCGGCCGAGCTGCGCAGAGCGATGGAAGAAGCCATCCGCTCGCGCAAGCCCACGCTCATCAATGCCGTGATCGATGAAACCGCCGGCACCGAAAGCGGTCGCATCACGAGCCTGAATCCGACCAGCGGGAAAAAATAGTGGAAGCGCTCAAGGGAATCCGCATCCTCGACATGACGCACGTGCAGGCCGGGCCCACGTGCTCGCAGCTCCTCGCCTGGATGGGCGCCGATGTCATCAAGTTCGAGCCGCCGCAGGGCGACGCGACGCGCGGCCAGCTGCGCGACGTGCCCAACGCCGACAGCCTCTACTTCACGATGCTCAACTGCAACAAGCGCTCCATCACGGTCAACATGAAGAGCGCCGAGGGCAAGCAGGTGTTCGTCGACCTGCTGAAGAAGTGCGACATCGTGATGGAGAATTTCGGGCCCGGGGTGCTCGACCGGCTTGGCTTCACCTGGGAGAAGATCCACCAGATCAACCCGAAGGTCGTGATGGGCTCGATCAAGGGCTTCGGCTCCTCGGGGCCCTACGCCGACTTCAAGGCGTACGAAAACGTCGCGCAGGCGATGGGCGGCTCGATGAGCACCACCGGCGTGCCCAATGGCCCGCCGTTCGTCACCGGCGCGCAGATCGGCGATTCGGGAACCGGCCTGCACCTCGCCGTGGGGCTGCTCGCCGCGCTGAATCAGGCGAAGCGCACCGGGCAGGGCCAGTACGTCGAGGTCGCCATGATGGACGGGGTCATGAACCTTTGCCGCGTCAAGTTCCGCGATCACCAGCGGCTCACCCGCCAGGTGCTTTCCGAATATTCCGTGCCCACCTACCAGGGGATGGGCGAAGTGCCGCGCGCGGGCAACGATTCGGGCGGCGGCCAGCTCGGCAACGCGATCCACTGCAAGCCGCACGGCGCGAACGACTGGCTCTACATCGTGGTGCAGGAAGCGGTATGGGAGCCGCTTGCCAAGCGCATCGGGCCCGAGGTCGGCGTCCCCGACCTGGTGGCCGACCCGCGCCTCGCCGCGATCGGCGAGCGGCGCAAGAACCAGCAGCTCATGTGGACGCTGATCAGCAAGTTTGCCGAGAAATACACCAAGCGCGAGCTGATGGCGATCCTCAATCCGCTCGACGTGCCCTGCGGCCCGATCATGTCCACCCACGACCTTGCGAACGACGAGCACGTGAGGGGCCGCGACATGTGGGTCGAGCTCGATCACCCGCAGCGCGGCAAGTGGTTCAACGTCGGCATGCCGATCAAGCTTTCTGCTTCCCCGGCGCGCATCGAGCGCTCGCCGCTTCTGGGCGAGCACACCGAGGAAGTGCTCAGAACGGTGCTGGGCTACGACGAAGCGAAAATCGCGCACCTGAAAGCGAGCGGCGCGTTCAGCGCTCCGCCCAAGAAAGCGGCGTGATGAGAATCGCCATCGTTGGACAGCAGGACTTCGGCAAGGCGGTGCTCGAAGCCTTCCTCGCGCGCGGCGACGAGGTCGCGGGCGTGTTTTGCGCGCCGGAGAAGCCGGGCGCGAAAGCCGACGCCCTCAGGAGCGGCGCGCAGGAAAAGGGCGTTGCCGTCTTTCAGTTCCAGTCGCTGAAAGCGGATGACGCAAAAAATGCTCTCAGAAAACTCAACGCAGAGCTGGGCATCATGGCCTTCGTGCTGCAGTTCGCGCCGCAGGACTTCGTCAACATTCCCAGCCACGGCACGATCCAGTACCACCCGTCGCTGCTGCCGAAGTACCGCGGTCCGTCGTCGATCAACTGGCCGATCATCCGCGGTGACCCGAAGACCGGCCTCAGCATCTTCCGGCCGACCGACGGCCTCGATGAAGGGCCGCTGATCCTGCAGAAGGAGACCCCGATCGGCGCCGACGACACGCTCGGCACGGTGTACTTCGATCGCCTCTTCCCGATGGGCGTTCAGGCGCTGCTGGAGGCGGCGGAACTGGTGGTTGCCGGAAAGCATCGCGAGCGGGTCCAGGACGAGTCCCAGGCCAGCTACGAAGGCTGGTGCCGCAAGGCCGAGGCGCGCATCAACTGGGCCAACCACGTTGACTTCGTCTACAACCTGGTCCGCGGCTGCAACCCCGCGCCCGGCGCCTGGACCACGCTGGAAGGAAAAGAATTACAGATCTTCGATGCCCGCAAGCATCCGGTGCGCACTTTCGGCGCGGTCAGGGGCAAGATCGGCGAAATAGTCGAACTGTCCGACAAGAGCTTCCAGGTCAGCGCTCAGGGCGGCCGCGTCGAAGTGCTGCGCGCCAAGCTCGGCGATGGCAAGAAACTGAGCGCCGCCGAGCTGGTTTCCTCGGGCGCGATCAAGGCTGGCGCGATCCTCGGCAACTGATTTCATTTCGCTTTCCAAAACCCGCGTAAATATTTGACGCAGCGTAGTTTTGACTGCAACAATCCACCCTAGGCTCCTGATCCAAAAGAGCGGGGAGGGTGGGGCATGAAAGCCGGTTTGTGGAAGACCGACTGGTTTCTCGGTGCGGTCGTGGTTCTGGTCGTGCTGGTCTTCAATCGCTCGAGCGATCTGATTCCGAGCCTCGAGCAGAAGGCCTACGACCTGGGCTTGCAATCGACTTCGCGCCTGCCCTCCGACAAGGTGGCGGTGATCGCGATCGACGACACGAGCATCGCGAACATCGGGCGCTGGCCCTGGTCGCGCGAGATCCACGCCCGCATGACCGACCTTCTCGCCGACGCGAAAACCAAGGTCATCGCGAACACCGTTTTCTTCAGCGAGCCGCAGATCGATCCGGGATATGTCTACATCACCAAGCTGCTCGACCTCGCCGCGGCGCCGACGCCCGAGATGGCGCCGCTCGTCGCGCTGCTCAAGGAGGCGGAGCAGACGCTCAATACCGATCGCCGGCTGGCGGAGAGCTATGTCAAGGCGGGCAATGTGCTGCTGCCGGTTTTCTTCCGCATCGACCTTCCGCGCGGCCGGCCCGACCGGCCGCTGCCGGAATACTTCCTGAAGAACGCCATTCCCGCGAAAATCGGCGATGACTTCGGCGCCCTGGCGACTTCCGAGGTGCAGATGCCGGTCGAGCTGATCGGGCGCAGCGCCGCCGCGCTCGGCCACCTCAGCGCGCGGCCCGACGTCGACGGCGGCGTGCGCACCGAGCCGCTGGTGCTGCGCTATTTCGATCATCACTTTCCGTCGCTGTCGCTGTTGATCGCGGCGAAAAGCCTCAACCTCGGGTCGGGTGACATCAAGATCCAGCCCGACAGCGTCAGCCTCGGGCGGCTGCGCATCGGCACCGATCCCCAGCTCAGGATGTACACCTATTTCTATGGCGACCGCGGCGACCAGCCCGCGTTCCCCGTCGACTCGTTCTACGACGTCTACAGCGGCAAGATTCCGCCCACCAAGTACACCGACAAGATCGTGCTGATCGGCGCCACTGCCGCCGGCATCGGCACCTACCAGGTGACGCCGGTCTCGGCAGCAACCCCGCCCGCCGTCGCCCTGGCGCACGCGGTATCGTCGATCCTGCAGGAGCATTTCTTCGTCGTGCCCCCCTGGGCGTCGGCGGCGGAACTGCTCATCATTGCGCTCGTCGCTGCCTATCTGATCGTGCTGCTGCCGCGGCTCAAGGCGGGCCCGGCGCTGGCGCTCTCGGGCGGCGTATTTGCCGGGCTGCTGGTGCTGCACTTCGCGCTGATGAGGTCCGCAGGCATCTGGCTGCAGCTCATGCTGCCAGCGACGCTGCTGCTGATCGGCCATGCCGCGCTGGTCTCGAAACGCTTCATCGTCACCGAGCGCGCCAAGCTCAAGTCCGACGAGAGCTCGGCCGAGTCGAACCGCATGCTCGGGCTCGCCTACCAGGGACAGGGCCAGCTCGATCTCGCCTGGGACAAGTTCCGCCAGGTGCCGCTCTCGGAGGCGCTGCTCGAGAACCTCTACAACCTGGCGCTCGACTTCGAGCGCAAGCGCCAGTTCAACAAGGCGGAGGGCGTGTTCCGCCACATGCACCAGTTCAATCCGAAGTTCCGCGATCTCGAGTTCAGGCTGTCGCGCGCCAAGCAGCTCTCCGAGACGGTGATCCTGGGCGGCGGAGCCTCGCATCCGGGCGGCTCCCTGCAACTCGGCGTGGGCGAAAAACCCAAGTTCGGCCGCTTCGAGGTGCAGAAAGAGCTCGGCAAAGGCGCGATGGGGGTGGTCTATCTCGGCAAGGATCCCAAGATCGGGCGCGAGGTGGCGATCAAGACCATGGCCCTGTCGCAGGAGTTCGAGGCCGACGAGCTGGCCGACGTGAAGCAGCGCTTCTTCCGCGAGGCGGAGACCGCCGGACGCCTGTCGCACCCCAACATCGTCACCATCTACGATACCGGCGAAGAGCACGACTTCTGCTACATCGCCATGGAGCTGCTGAAGGGCGGCGACCTGGCGCCCTACACCAAGGCCGGCAACCTGCTGCCGGTCGACCAGGTGGTGTCGATCACCGCGCGCGTCGCCGATGCCCTGGGCTACGCGCACCGGCAAGGCGTGGTGCACCGGGACATCAAGCCCGCCAACATGATGTACCACCGGGAGAGCGACACGCTGAAGGTCACCGATTTCGGCATCGCGCGGCTCACCGACAGCTCGAGGACCAAGACCGGCATGGTGCTCGGCACGCCGTCTTACATGTCGCCCGAGCAGCTCGCCGGGAAGCGGATCGAGGGGCGCTCGGACCTGTTCTCGCTCGGCGTGACCCTGTACCAGCTGCTCTGCGGCAGGCTGCCGTTCGAGGGCGAGTCGATGGCACAGCTCATGTTCAAGATCAGCAGCGAGCCGCCGACCGACATCCTCGGCATCAACCCGGCGCTCGCGCCCTCGCTGGTGGCGTTCGTCGAGCGCGCGCTGGCGAAAAACCCCGACGAGCGCTTCCAGACCGGCGAGGAGTTCGGCGCCGCGCTGCGCGCGGCGCTGTCCGCGACGGCGACCAGCGAGGTCGACATCCGGCTCTGAGCGCGCGCATGGACCTCACACAGACGCTGGAAATCGCAAGCTGCACCGATCCGGGCATGGTGCGCTCGCACAACGAGGACTCGGTGGCGGCGGACGCGGCGCACGGGCTGGTGGTGCTCGCCGACGGCATGGGGGGCTACAACGCTGGCGAAGTCGCGAGCGGCATGGCGACCACCGTCATCGTCACCGAGATGCAGCAGGTGCTCGCCGGCGCGCGTCCCTATGACGTCGACCCGCGCACCAGCCAGGAGATCGCCGCGCGGCTGCTGCGCGAGCAGGTGCTGAAGGCGAACACCGACATCTACCAGGCCGCGCAGAGCCAGCCGCAATACGCCGGCATGGGCACCACGCTGGTGGTCTGCCTGTTCTACGACAATCGCGTGCTGGTCGCGCATCTCGGCGATTCGCGTCTTTACGTCCTGCGCGACGGCAAGTTCAAGCAGGTGACGCGCGACCACTCCCTGCTGCAGGAGCAGATCGACTCGGGCCTGATCACGCTGGAGCAGGCGAAGAACGCGCAGCACAAGAACCTCGTCACCCGGGCCCTCGGCATCGACCCGAGCGTCGAGCCGGAAATGCACGAGTACCGGACCAGGCCGGGCGACATCTATCTGCTTTGCTCCGACGGTCTGTGCGACATGGTCGACGATGACGACATCGGCATGGCGCTGCAGGCCCTGGGCGGCAACCTCAAGCTCTGCGCGCAGCAGCTGGTTCAGATGGCCAATGACAACGGGGGGCGCGACAACGTTTCAGTTATACTCGTCCGCGTCCTTCGGGAGTACCCGGCCGCGCGAGGCGTGATGGCGAAGGTATTCGCGTGGTTAAAATAACCTCCCCAAGGGGTCAGCTATGGCGAAACTGATACTCAGCATGGATGGACTGGTGCTCAAGGAGATCCCCTTGACGAAGGAGCGCACCACCATCGGCCGCAAGCCCCATAACGACATCCAGATCGACAACCTTGCGGTGAGCGGCGAGCACGCGGTGATCGTCACCATCCTGAACGACTCGTTTCTCGAGGACCTCGGCAGCACCAACGGCACGGTCGTCAACGGCAACCCGATCAAGAAGCACTTCCTGCAGAATAACGACGTGGTCGAGCTCGGCAAGTACAAGCTGAAGTTCGTCGGCGAGGCCGCACCCGCGGCCGGCGCCGAGAAGGCGGATTTCGAGAAGACCATGGTGCTGCGGCCCGCGGCGATGAAGGCGGCGGCCGAGCAGGCCAAGGCAATGACCGCAAGCAGCCCCCCCCAGGCGGCGGGCGCTGCGCGCGCCACCGCCTCGCAGCAGGCCGTCGCCAGCGCCACGGCCGCCGGGATCGCGGACAAGGAGCCGAGGCCCGCCCCCGCGCCGGCCGCCCGGCCGGCGCAGCCGCTCGGCGCCATCCAGCTGCTGTCGGGCTCCAATGCCGGCAAGGAGCTCGAGCTCTCCAAGCCGCTCACCACGCTCGGCAAGCCGGGGGTCGGGGTCGCGGTGCTGACCCGCCGGCCGCAGGGCTACTTCATCACGCATGTGGAAGGGGCCAACCGGCCCGCCGTCAATGGCCAGCAGATCGGCGCCGCGCCGCACGCGCTCAAGGATCACGACGTGGTCGAGCTCGCCGGAGTGAAAATGGAATTCTTCTTGAAGGCTTGACGCCAAAACGGCAGGCCATCTGAGACAGCATATCGTAAGGATCGCCCTAGGCCTCGCGATCACGCTGTTCTTCATCGGCTACGCCGCCGAACTGTACCAGGTCGGGTTCATCACCCAGCTCGACAACATCATCTACGACACGCGGCTGCGCGTCACCATGCCGCGCGGGGTCGACCCCCGCATCGTCATCCTCGACATCGACGAGAAGAGCCTCGGCGAGATCGGCCGCTGGCCGTGGAGCCGCAGGCTGATGGCCGAGCTGGTCGACAAGCTGTTCGACAAGTACGGCGTCGGGGTCCTCGGCTTCGACGTCCTCTGGGCGGAGCGCGATACGAGCTCGGGGATCGACGTGCTCGACTTGCTGGCGCAAAAGGACCTGAAGGAGGTGCCGGCGTTTCAGCAGGTCTACCGCGACCTGCGGGAAAAGCTCGACAACGACGGCCTGTTCGCGGCGTCGATCAAGAGCCGGCCGGTGGTCCTCGGCTATTATTTCAACGCCGAGGACAATGCCGTCAGGGCCAACGCGATCCCTGATCCGGTGATTCCGAAGGGAACGTTTGCCGGCCGCAACATCGGCTTCCTGCAGTGGAAGGGCTACACCGGGAACCTGCCGATCTATCAGAAGCACGCCGCCGCCGCCGGTCATTTCAACCCGAAAGTCGACGACGACGGCGTGTCGCGGCGCGTGCCGATGCTGCTGGAGTTCGAGGGCGCGTATTACGAGCCCCTGTCCCTGGCGATCGTGCGTACCTACCTGGCGCTGAAGACCGGCAAGTTTCCCGAAGTCGAGCCCGGCTTCGCGCCGGAGCGCTACGTGTCGAGGAGCTACGGCGGGCTGGAATGGCTCAAGGTCGGTCCGCTGACGATTCCGGTCGACGAGACGGCGAGCGCCCTGATTCCGTATCGGGGGCATAAGTTCAGTTTCCCTTATCTCTCGCTCAGCGACGTCATCAAGGACCGCATCAAGCCCGATGCCTTGAAGGGCAAGATCGCCCTGATCGGCACCACGGCGCCGGGCCTGCAGGACCTGCGCTCGACGCCGGTGGACAGCGTGTTCCCCGGCGTGGAGATCCATGCCAATCTGATCGCCGGAATGCTCGACCGCGATCTGAAGCAGAAGCCGCCGTACATGCTCGGCGCCGAGGTGGTGCTGCTCGTCATCGGCGGCGCCGTGCTCGCGGTGCTGATCCCGATGCTCTCCGCCCTGTGGGCGACCGTGGCCGCGGCCGTCGGCTTCATCCTGATCGTGGCAGTAGACCTCGCCGTCTGGCAGCAGGGCGGGCTAGTATTGCCGCTCGCCGCTTCGATCCTCATGATGGCGGCGCTGTACACAATGAACATGGCGTACGGCTATTTCGTCGAATCGCGCTCCAAGCGCCAGTTCACCGACTTGTTCGGCCAGTACGTGCCGCCCGAGCTGGTGGACAGGATGGCCGCGGATCCCCGCAAATACAATATGGAGCCGCGCAGCGCCGATCTGACGATCCTGTTCTCCGACGTGCGCGGCTTCACCGGCATTTCCGAGGCGCTCAAGCCCGACGAGCTGCGTGAGTACATCAACGAATACCTCACCGACATGAGCAGCATCATCCGCAGCCGGTACCGCGGCACGCTCGACAAGTACATCGGCGATGAGATCATGGCGTTCTGGGGCGCGCCGGTGGACGACGCGCAGCACGCGCGCAACGGCGTGCTCGCGGCCATCGAGATGCAGCGCGAGCGCGAGAGGCTGAACGCCAAGTTCGCCGCGCGCGGCTGGCCGACGCTCAAGATCGGCGTCGGCGTGAACTCCGGCACGGTGCGGGTCGGGGACATGGGGTCGCAGGTGCGGCGCGCCTACACGGCGATAGGCGATGCGGTCAACGTCGCCTCCCGCCTCGAGGGCCGCACCAAAGGCTACGGCGTCGGCATCCTGGTCGGCGAAGCCACGCGCAACGCCGTCGGCGACGTCGTGTTCCGCGAGGTCGACCGCATCAAGGTGAAGGGCAGGGACGAGGCGCTGACCGTTTACGAGCCGATCGGGCTAGAGTCCGACGTGGACAAGGACGCGCACGACGAGCTGAGGCTGTGGAACCAGGCGCTGCGGCATTACCGCGCGCAGCACTGGGATCAGGTCGAAGTATGCCTGCTCAATCTGCAGCGCATGAATCCCGCCTGCGAGCTCTACCAGGTCTATGCGGAAAAAGTGGCGGAAAAGCGCCGCCAGCCGCCGCCGCCCGACTGGGACGGCGTGACGGCGTTTGACGAGAAATAAGGAGAACAGCGTGCGACTGCGAGTCCTCGGCTGCTCGGGAGGGATCGGCGGGCGGCACTTGCGCACCACCTCCTTTCTTCTCGACAGCGACGTTCTGATCGACGCCGGCACCGGCGTCGGCGACCTGTCGCTCGCCGAGCTTTCGCTGATCGACTACATCTTCATCACCCACTCGCACCTCGACCACGTCGCCTCGATTCCGTTCCTCGTCGACACGGTGGGCGGCATGCGGACCAAACCGCTCACGGTCTACGCCCAGCGCGCCACGATCGAGATCATGCGCAACCACCTTTTCAACTGGGCGATCTGGCCCGATTTCAGCGAGATCCCGTCCGCCGAGGCGCCGTTTCTGCGCTACGAGGAAATCGAGGTCGGAAAGACGATTTCCTTGTCGGGACGCGATATCACGCCGATTCCCGCGCGCCACACCGTGCCGGCGGTCGGCTACCACCTCGACAGCGGAAACGCGAGCCTGGTGTTCACGGGCGATACCGGGCCGAACGACGCGCTATGGCGGGTCGTGAACCGCATTCGCAACCTCAAGTTCCTGATCATCGAGACCGCGTTCTCCAACAAGGAGCGCCATCTCGCCGAGATCTCGCGCCACCTTTGCCCGCAGACGCTGGCCGAGGAGCTCGCCAAGCTCGAGCGCAATGCCGAGATCTTCATCACGCACATGAAGCCGGGCGAGATCGAGCCGACCATGCAGGAGATCGAGGAGTGCGCCGGCGCGTTCCGTCCGCGCATGCTGCAGAACAATCTGGTGCTGGAATTCTAGGTGCTGCCCGCCCCGCTGCCGCGCGCCACCCCGGAGCAGCTCGCCACCCTGGCGCCGCTTGCCGGCCTGGCGCGCGAGCGCCTCGCGGAGCTGGCCGACGTGGCGGCGGTCGAGCGCGCGGCGCGCGGCAGCGACCCGCTGAAGGAGCGGCCGAAGGCGACGCAGTCGGTGTTCCTGCTCCAGGGCGAGCTGCTGGTCGTGTTCCAGGGAGGTGGCACGCTGGTGGTGGTCGGCGGCACCGAGGACGCCAGCCACGCCCTCAACCGGCAGAAGCAGAAAGTAGTGCGCACCAAGGCGATCACCGACGTCGACCTGCTGGCGGTGGACGACGAGGTCCTCGACATCCTCGCCACCTGGGACCAGGTCGCCGCCGCGGGGACCGAGAGCGACAGCTCGCCGATGGCGCGCGCGATGATCACCGGCGCGTTCTCGCTCGGCAACCTGCGCGGCGGCGCGTTCTCGCAACTACCGGCCGCGCACATCGAGGAGCTGCTCAAGCGCTTCCAGCACGTCAAGACCGCGCGGGGCGAGGTGGTCATCCGCGAAGGCGACGAGGGCGACTTCTACTACGTGATCGAAGCGGGCCGCTTCCAGGTCGAGCGCCTGGTCGGCGGCGCCAAGGTGGTCCTTGCCGAGCTGAAGAGCGGCGATGCATTCGGCGAGGAAGCGCTGGTCTCGGAAGCCAAGCGCAACGCGAGCGTGATCTCGCTCGGCGAGGGCGAGCTGCTGCGCCTGGTCAAGCAGGATTTCAACGCCTTGCTGCGCGAGCCGCTGCTGCGGCGGATCGCCTTCGACGAGGCGGCCGAAAAAGTGCGGCGCGGCGCGCTGTGGCTCGATGTGCGCTATCCCTCGGAATACCAGTACGACAAGCTGCCGGGCGCGATCAACGTGCCGCTCGCCGAGGTGCGCAACATGTTCGCGGTGCTGGACCGCTCCAAGGAATATGTGGCGTATTGCCAGAGCGGGCGGCGCAGCGCCGCGGCGGCGTTCCTGTTCGCGCAGCGGGGCTTCAGGGTTTGGCTGCTGGAGGGCGGTTTGCGCAGTGCGGAAAGACAGCCGTAAAGGGCGAAATTCATTGAAAATCAGGGGTCCTGACGATACGATGTGGGCCTAGCAAGAAGGCAGGATAAGGGAGGGTCGGCAATGAGCGCAGTGCTGAGCCATCAGGCCACGACGCAGACCGACGTCGCGGCGCGCCTGGCGTTCCAGAAGCAGCTCCAGGCGGTCACCAACAAGATCCACGCCACCAACAACATCGACGAGATCATGCTCGAGGTGAGCGCGGA
>DATILQ010000223.1:0-3170 GCA_035476235.1 Burkholderiales bacterium | reverse complement strand
CCCGGCTCGCCGAGCAGCAGCATCGGCGGCAGCTCGATCGAGTCGTCGGAATCGATGCACAGCGCGAGGTGCTTGCGGATGTCCTCCAGCGCCTCGCCGAAGTTCGGCAGCTCCTCGAACAGCGTTTCCATCTCGGGCAGCGCCGAGGGCTTCACCGTGAAGCGCTGACCGCCGAGGCGCAGCATCTTCTCGTAGAGCGCGCGCAGCGCTTCGTTCGCCGTGGGAGAAAGCTCCTGCAGGGCCTTTTCGACGCCCGGCACGTCGTAGACGTCCTTGAAGCCCGCGATCGGAATAGTCACGCTAGCAGACATGGTGTCACCTACCTTCTTAGCATGATGCGTCTGAGTCAGCAAACCCTGCACTTGGCAGCCGGCCATCCAGAGTGCTAATCCGGTAGAGTAGCCCGGCATGACTACTACAACGCCCGAGTACTTCAACGGTTTCGGCAAAGGCCACCTTCCCGGGCTGGTGGGTGTGGAAATTCTCACAGTCACGCCCGAGGCGGTCGCGAGCCGGATGGCAGTGCGCAAGGAAGTGATGGCGCCGAACGGCTTCCTGCACGCCGCCTCGGTGATCGCGCTGGCCGACACGAGCTGCGGCTACGGCTGCATCGCGCTGCTGCCGGAAGGCGCAAGCGGCTTCACGACCGTCGAGCTGAAGGCGAACTTCCTCGGCACCGCGCGCGCCGGCGCCATCCTGTGCCGCGCGACGCCGGTCCATCTGGGACGCACGACGCAGGTCTGGGATGCGGTCGTCACGGTCGAGGGCACCGGCGCCAGGATCGCGCTGTTCCGCTGTACGCAGATGGTGCTCTGGCCCAGGTAGACAGCGCGGCGAAAGCATGTTTGAATTCACCGCTATGACGCGCCGGTTCTTTTTTGGCTTTTATTTCTTTCCCTGCCTGCTGGCGGACGGAACCGGCTAAGCTCAACCCCTAGGATCCCACGAAAACCGCCAGCCGAAAGGCCTGGCGGTTTTTGTTTTTGGGAAAGGAAAAAGATGACCGCGCCACTAGACAGCTATCTCGCGACCGTTCCTGCGGACAAGACCTCGCTTACCGACGACGAGCGCATCGAGAACATCGTCCCGCTGCCGCCGCCGGAGCACCTGATCCGTTTCTTCCCGATCCAGGGCACGCCGGTCGAGAGCCTGATCAGCGAGACGCGCCGCAGCGTGCGCCAGATCCTGCATGGCCGCGGCGACCGGCTGCTGGTGGTGATGGGGCCGTGCTCGATCCACGACCCTCTCGCGGCGCTGGAATACGCGACAAGACTGGAGGCAGAAAGAAGGCGTCACGGCGGCGAGCTCGAGCTGCTGATGCGCGTCTACTTCGAGAAGCCGCGCACCACGGTAGGCTGGAAAGGCCTGATCAACGATCCTTACCTCGACGGCAGCTTCCGCATCAACGAGGGGCTGCGTATCGCGCGCGACCTGCTGGTGCGCATCAACCGGGCGGGAGTGCCCGCCGGCTGCGAGTTCCTCGACGTGATCTCGCCGCAGTACATCGGCGACCTGGTGTCCTGGGGCGCCATAGGGGCGCGCACTACGGAAAGCCAAGTACATCGGGAGCTGGCGTCGGGCCTGTCGGCGCCGGTCGGCTTCAAGAACGGCACCGACGGCAACGTGAGAATCGCCGTGGACGCGCTCCTCGCCGCGCGCCAGAAGCACCATTTCCTGTCGGTGCACAAGAGCGGCCAGGTGGCGATCGTACAGACGCGCGGCAACGACGACTGCCACATCATCCTGCGCGGCGGCAAGCAGCCGAACTATGACGCGGCGAGCGTGCAGGCGGCCTCCGAGGAGCTCGAGCGCGCCAAGCTGCCGCAGCGGCTGATGATCGACTGCTCGCATGCCAATGCCGCCAAGCAATACAAGCGCCAGGCGGAGGTCGCAGCCGACATCGCCAAGCAGCTCGCCGCTGGCGAGAAGCGCATTGTGGGCGTGATGATCGAGTCGCACCTGGTGGAAGGGCGCCAGGAGCTGGAGCCGGGCGAGCCGCTGCGCTTCGGCCAGAGCATCACCGACGCCTGCCTCGGCTGGGACGACTCCGTGCAGGTCCTCGACACGCTGGCGCAGGGAGTGAAGCAGCGCCGCAAGCACCGCAAGTAGCCGGGATTCGGCATAATTGCCGCCGACCGTATGCCCGATTCGCCGCCACAGCTCGCGCACCTCGAACCTCTCGGCGACGCCACCAAGTTCGCGAGCCGGATGCACGCGCTTATTCCCCGCTGCGCGCTGCTGGAGAACTTCTCTGCGGCGGAAGTGCTTCTGCTGGCGCATTTCATGGAGATGTACCGCGCCGAGCCGGGCGTTGAAATCATCCAGGAAGGCGATGGCGGCGATTTCATGCTGATGGTCGTCGAAGGCAAGGTCGAGGTGCAGAAGCGCGACCGCTGGAACACGCCGCAGACGCTGGCGGTGGTCGAAGGCGGGGGGACTCTCGGCGAAATGTCGATGATCGACGGCGAGGCGCGCTTCGCCACCTGCGTCGCGGTGGAGCCGACGCTGATCGCCGTGCTCCACCGCGAGAGCCTGGCCCGCATCATCGTCGAGCAGCCGCTGCTCGGCGCCAAGATCCTGATGGAGCTGGTGCTGATGCTCTCGCAGCGGCTGCGCGCCACAAGCCAGCGGCTGCTGGGATTGCTCGATGGCCAGTCGCAGGGCGCAACCGACGTGCTTTGAGGCCATGCACGCGACGCTTCCCTTGATGCGGCATTACGGCTTTCCGGCCCTCAGCCGCCGCCGCCTCGAAACCCTGCAGGTCAATGTCGGATACCGATGCAACCAGACCTGCGTGCACTGCCACGTCAACGCAGGCCCGCACCGCACCGAGGAGATGTCGCGTGAGACCCTGGCCGACGTCGTCGCGTTTATCGGTGTCTCCTCGATCCCGATCCTTGACATCACCGGCGGAGCGCCGGAGCTGAATGCCCATTTCCGGGAGCTGGTCGTGCGCGCGCGGGAGCTGGGAGTGCACGTCATCGACCGCTGCAACCTGACGATCCTCGAGGAGCCGGGCCAGGCCGACCTGGCCGAGTTCCTTGCGCTGCAGGGGGTCGAGGTGATCGCGTCGCTGCCGTGCTACACCGAGGAGCTGGTCGACCGCCAGCGCGGCAAAGGCGTGTACGAGACGAGCATCCGCGCGCTGAAGAAGCTGAACGCGCTAGGCT
>DATILQ010000222.1:0-16209 GCA_035476235.1 Burkholderiales bacterium | reverse complement strand
GCCGAACTCGAAGATCGGAGCCATGACAAGCGAGGACTGCACGCTCATCATCGAGCGGTACCCCGAGTCGACGCGCTCGACCTCGCGCGCGATCAGGCCATAGGCGACGTAGGAGAGGCCGGGACCGCCATACTCCGGCGGGATCGTCGGACCGAGCATGCCGAGCTCGCCCATTTCGCGGAAGATCTGCGGATCGGTCTTCTCCTGACGAAAGCTCTCGAGCACGCGAGGCGCGAGCTTGCCCTGGCAGTAGTCGTGCGCCGCGTCGCGCACCATGCGCTCTTCCTGAGTGAGCTGCTGGTCGAGGAGCAGCGGGTCGCTCCACACGAACTCGGCCTTGGGTTTCAGCGGCGCGTTCATGACTGTGTCCTTTCCAGGATGACGGCGAGGCCCTGGCCGACGCCGATGCATAGCGACACCGCGGCGTAGCGGGCGCCGGACTGCTGCAGCTCGCGCGCGACCGTGAGGGCGAGGCGCGCGCCTGAGGCGCCGAGCGGATGGCCGATGGCGATCGCGCCCCCGTTGGGGTTGACGCGCGGGTCCTTCAAGTCGACGCTCATCAGCTTGAGGCAGCCGAGCACCTGGCTGGCGAAGGCCTCGTTGATCTCGATGATATCCATGTCCCTGAGCGACAGCCCGGCGCGCTCGAGGGCGCGCGGAATGGCGTACGCCGGCCCGACGCCCATGATGCGCGGCTCGACGCCGGCGCTCGCCGCCGAGAGGATGCGGGCAAGCGGTTTTTTCCCTCGCTTGTTTCCCCATGCACTGGAGCCGATGATCAGCGCTGCCGCTCCATCGTTGATGCCTGAAGCGTTGCCCGCGGTCACCACGCCGCCTTCGAACAGCGGCTTCAACTTCGCGAGCTGGTCCATCGAGGCGTCGCGGCGCGGGTGCTCGTCCAGGCTGATCTTTTCTCCGGCGGCATCCTTTTTCCTGGGAGGCAGGGTGATGGCGTGGATCTCGCCCTGGAAGAAGCCCTCCTTCTCGGCCCGGGCGTATTTCTGCTGCGAGGCGAGAGCGAACTCGTCGGCCTGCTCGCGGGTGATGCCGAAGTCCTTTGCCACGTTGTCGCCGGTCTGCGGCATCGAGTGGTCGCCGAACTGCTTGATGAATCGAGGATTCGGAAAGCGCGTGCCGATGGTGCTGTCGTACAGCCGAACGTCTCTGCTGTAAGGGGAGTCCGCCTTGCCCATCACGTACGGCGCGCGGCTCATGCTCTCGACGCCGCCGGCGATGTACAGGTCGCCTTCGCCGACGGTGATGGCGCGCGCCGAATCGATGAGCGCCTGCAGGCCGCTTGCGCAAAGCCGGTTCACCGTGACGCCCGGCGTGGTCGGCGGCAGGCCCGATAGCAGCGCCGCGAAACGCGCCACGTTGCGATTGTCCTCGCCGGCCTGGTTGACGCAGCCCAGCACCACGTCGCTGATTTCGCGCGGCTCGAGCGCGTTGCGCGCGACGACCTCCCGGATCACTTCGGCGGCGAGGTCGTCGGGGCGCACCGCGGCCAGGTTGCCGGCGTGCCGGCCGATCGGTGTACGCAGTCCGTCATAAATGAAGGCGTCTAGCATGGGTTACTCCGGGGTAAGCAGGGAAACGCCCAGGCGCGCGCGGCGCTTGAGCCAGGGGCTAGGCCGGTAGCGCGGCTCCAGGAAGAAAGAGTGCATCGCCTCGAGCACGGCGAGGATCTTCTGCGCTCCGAGCGCATCGCCCAGGCCGAGCGGGCCGCGCGGGTAGCCCAGGCCCAGCATGACGGCGCGGTCCAGGTCCTCGGGCGAGGCAATGCGCATCTGCATGATGTCGCAGCCGACGTTGACGATGTGCGCCACGACGCGCTGCGCGACGAAGCCCGGCGAGTCCTTGATCACCGACACCGGCACGCCGTCGGCCGCGAGCAGGCCGTGCGCGGCATCGCGCACCTCGGGGCGGGTCACGGGCGTGGTCATGAGAGTGCGGCGCTTGGCAAAGCCGAACAGCGGGTCGACTGCGACGGTTCGGGTTGGATCGAGGCCAAGCTCCAGCGCGGTGGCCGTCGCATCCTTGCCCAGAGGGGCAACGAAGCAAACGGATGCTCTTGATGGATCACTTTCAGTCCTTGAGAAAAGTTCCTTCAATTCGGGAACCGCCCAGACAGAGTCCGGCCGCGCCTTGGGCGCAGGCGCCTCGGCAACCGCCTCGGCGGTGCCGTCCTTGCCGTACGCGTACCAGCCGCGGCCGGTCTTGCGGCCGAGCAGGCCCGCGGCGACGCGCGCCTCGGCGAGAAACGACGGCCGGTATTTCGGCTCCTCGTAGTACTGCTGGTACATCGACTTCATCACCGCGTGCGCCACGTCGAGGCCGACCAGATCCAGCAGGCCGAACGGCCCGAGGCGGAAACCGGCGGCGTCGACCAGGATGCGGTCGATGGTGGCGAAATCGGCCACGCCCTCGGCCAGTACGCGCAGCGACTCGGGGACAAAAGCGCGCCCGGCGTGATTGACGATGAAGCCGGGCGTGTCCTTGCAGCGCACCGGGGTGTGGCCGAAGCGCCTGGCAAGCGCCGTGAGGGCGTCCGTCACCCACGGCTCGGTGCGCACGCCATCCACCACCTCGACGATCTTCAGCACGGGGACGGGGTTGAAGAAGTGGTAGCCCGCGACGCGGCCGGGGCGCTTGCAGGCCGCGGCCATGGCGGTCACGGAAAGCGAGGAAGTGTTGGACGCCAGGATGCAGCTTTGCGCAACGACGTCTTCGAGCGAGCCGAGCAGCTTCCTTTTTTCGTTCAAGTCCTCGACGATCGCCTCGATGACGACATGGCAGGGCGCAAACCCTTGCAGCGAGTCCGCCACTTCGATGCGCCCGAGCGTCGCCTGCACCTCCGTCGGCTTGAGCCTGCCTTTCTCGGCGAGCTTGCCGAGCGACTGGCCGATCGCGTCCTTGGCCTTTGCCGCAGCTCCGGGCTGAGCGTCGTAAACCAGCGTGCGCGCGCCGCAATGCGCAAGCACCTGGACAATGCCGCGGCCCATGGTGCCGGCGCCGGCGACGGCGGCGACGAGATCGCTGCGGGAGACGTCTAGCATGGGAGGGGAAAGCGGTTATTCTAGCGGTCGGAGGGGTGGCTATAATCGCCATCCAGGAGGAGGTCCATGCGCTCAATCGGGAGGCTCGCGGTCGCGGCGGTGCTGCTTGCCGCTCCGCTCCTCGTTGCTGCGCAAGCATTCCCTTCCAAGCCGATTACCCTCATCTGCCCCTGGCCCGCGGGCGGCACGACCGACGCGCATCTTCGAAAGTTCGCGGAAGTCGCGCAGAAATACCTCGGCCAGCCGGTCGTGGTGGACAACAAGCCGGGCGGCGGCGGCATGATCGGGCCCAGCAACATGGCGAAGCTCGCCCGGCCCGACGGCTACACGGTCTCCCAGCTGCCGATCACCGCCTACCGGCTGCCGCACCAGCGCCAGGTCGACTGGGACGCCATCAACGATTTTACGTACCTCATCGGCATCAGCGGGTACACCTTCGGCGTGGTGGTGAAAGCCGACTCGCCGCTCAAGTCTTTCGGCGATCTGCTCGACTACGCGAAGGCCAACCCCGGCAAGCTTTCCTATGGCACGCCGGGCACGGGCACTTCACCGCACCTTCTGATGGAGGAGGTCGGGATGAAGACCGGCGCCCAATTCCTTCACGTGCCGTTCAAGGGAAACTCGGACTCCATGCAGGCCCTGCTGGGCGGTCATGTGCTGGCGCAGTCGGATTCCACCGGCTGGGGCCGTTTCGTGGACGCCGGCACGCTCAGGCTGCTCGTCACGTTCGGCGAGAAGCGCACGCGATGGAACGCGCCCACCGCGAAGGAGCTCGGCTTCGACATCGTTTCCTATTCGCCGTACGGCCTGGTGGGCCCGAAAGGGATGGATGCGCAGGTCGTGAAGGCGCTGCACGACGCCTTCAAGAAGACGCTCGACGATCCGGAGCATCTGAAGCTGCTGCAGCAGCTCGACCAGGTTTACTGGTACAAGTCGAGCAGGGACTACGCGCGATGGGCCGCGGAGACGCTGCAGGCCGAGCGCGCGACCATCGAGCGGGTTGGATTGCTCGGGAAATAGGAGGCGCCATGAAGTATCGCAAGATCCTTCTCGCGTACAACGGCTCGCACGACGGCAAGCGCGCGCTTCTCGAGTGCGGCGATCTCGCCGGTTTCCTCAACGCCGAGACCCATCTGCTCGCGGTGGCCAGCATGCCGCCGAGCCTGTTTCTCACCGAGGGCTTCGTGCCCGAGGAGCTGCTGGAAGAGGAAAAGAAGCGCACGCAGTCGGTGCTCGACGAGGGCATCCGCACGCTGCGCGAGCGCGGCTACAACGCCACCGGACACCTCGCGGTCGGCGAACCGGTCGAGGAGATCTGCAGGCTGGCCAAGGGCCTGGGCGTGGACCTCCTCGTGGTGGGGCACAACCAGAACACCTCGTTCGCCGCGCGCTGGTGGAAGGGCTCGGTCGGCGCTTCGCTCCTCGACTACTCGCCCTGCAGCATCCTGATCGCGCTCTCCAAGATGTGAAAAGGCCCGCTGCGGCGGGCCTTTTTGTTTTTACAATCCGCGGCTATGCAGCCATTCGGCCACAAGGGCAGGCTCGAAGACGAGCGCATGCTCAAAGGCAGGGGACGTTACGTCGCCGACTGGAACCTGCCTGGGCAGGCCTGCGGCCATTTCGTGCGTTCGGATCGCGCGCACGCGGAAATCGCGGCGCTGGACGCCTCCGCCGCGCTCGCCATGCCGGGCGTGATCGCCGTCCTGACCGGCGCCGACGTGGCGGCAGCGGGACTGCGGCCGCTGCCCGCGGCAGCGCCGGTGAAGGGTCGCGGCGGGGCCGAGCAACTGCCTACCGTGCGGCCGGCGCTGGCGCAGGGGCGCGTGCGCTATGTCGGCGAGCCGGTCGCGCTGGTGGTGGCGGAAAGCGCGGCGGCCGCGCAGGACGCCGCCGAAGCGGTGGCGGTCGAATACCGCGAGCTGCCGGCGGTGATCGATGCGCGCGCGGCGCTCGCGCGCGGCGCGCCTTTGCTCCATGAGAACGTTCCCGGCAACCTGCTGCTGGATTTCGCCGGCGGCGACGAGGCGGCGACCGAGGCCGCATTCCGGGGCGCGGCCCGCGTAGTGCGGCTCACTTCCTACCATAGCCGCGTGGTCGGCAATCCGATGGAACCGCGTGCAGGCATGGGGGTGTTTGATTCAGATTCAGGAATCTTTCAGCTTTACGCGTGCACGCAGGGCGCGACCGGCATGCGCGGGCAGATGTCAGCCGTGCTCGGCGTGCCGCCCGAGAAGATCCGCGTCATCGCCGAGGAAGTCGGCGGCGGCTTCGGTGTGCGCTTCAACATCTACCCGGAATATTGCGCGCTCCTGCTCGCTGCAAAGCAGCTCGGCCGGCCGGTGAAGTGGGTCGGCACGCGCTCCGAGGTATTCACCGGCGACGAGCAGGCGCGCGACATCGTGCACCGCGGCGAGATGGCGCTCGACGCTTCCGGCCGCATCCTCGGCATGCGCTTCGAGTTCGTGTGCAACCTGGGGGCCTATCTCGCCTTCACCGGCAGCTTCGTGAACACGGTCAACCTGGTGAACGTGGCGAGCGGCGTCTACGACGTCCAGGCCGTCCACGTGCAGGCGAAGCTCGTGCTGACCAACACGGTTCCCACCGCCGCCTACCGCGGCGCGGGCCGGCCGGTCAGCTCCTACGCGATCGAGCGCCTGGTCGACCAGGCCGCGCACGAGCTCGGCATGGACCCCGCCGAGCTCCGCCGCCGCAACCTCGTCGCCCAGAACAAATTTCCGTACAAGATCGCCACCGGATTCGAATACGACTGCGGCGACTTCGAGGGCGTGCTCGACAAGGCGCTGAAGGCCGCGGAATGGAATTCATTCGAGGAGAGAAGAACGCAATCCCGCAACCGCGGCCTGCTGCGCGGGCGCGGCATCGCCACCTACATCGAGGCGAGCGGCGCGGGCGGCTTCGCGCCCTACGACCAGGTACAGATCACGTGGGATGACGCGGCGCGCATCACCTTGCGCGCGACGTCGCATTCCCACGGCCAGGGCCACGAGACGACGTATGCGCAGATCGTTTCCGGCGTGCTCGGCGTGCCGATGGAATCGATCCGGCTGCGCACCGCCGACCCGGACATGCAGCTGGTCGGCAATCCCACCGGAGGCTCGCGCTCGCTCCTGGGCGTGGGGAGCGTGATGCTGATGGCGTCGCAGGAGGTCGTCAGGAAAGGTCTCGCGCTTGCCGCGGAGGAGCTGGAGGCCGCGCCGGCCGACGTCGAGTTCCTGGAGGGCAAATACCGCATCCAGGGCACCGACCGCGAGGTCGCGCTGGCGGCGCTCGCCAGGAAGCATCCCGGCCGGCTGGACGTGGACCTGAAGGAAAAGAAGGTCGGGACGACCTTCCCCAACGGCTGCCACATCGCCGAAGTCGAGATCGAGGTGGAAACCGGCAGCGCCGAGATCGTCCGCTACGTCGCCTGCGACGACGCCGGCAACATCATCAACCACCAGATCGTCGAAGGACAGATGCAGGGCGGCATCACCCAGGGTGCCGGCCACATTTTCGGCGAGCAGGCGATCTATGACCCGGACAGCGGCCAGCTGCTGAACGGCAGCTTCATGGACTACCCGATGCCGCGCGCGCTCCTGGTGAACAACCTCACGCTCCTCGATCACCCGGTGCCGACACAGACCAACCCGCTCGGCGCCAAAGGCGTGGGCGAGGCCGGGGTCACCGGCTCGATGCCCTGCCTGATGAACGCAGTGCTCGACGCACTGCGTCAGGCCGGCGTTACGCATTTCGACATGCCGGCGACTCCTCAGCGCGTATGGCGCGCGCTGCAGGCGGCCAGGGCAGGCGAACCGCGGGCGCTCGCCGTCGCCGAGCTGAGTGGACATTCCTGAGCGGCTGAGGGCATACTGAATCCGCCACACGGGAGGAGGACTCATGGCGAGAATATCCAGCCGTAGAGATTTTTTGCGTAAGACCGCGGCATTGACCGGGGGCGCGGTTGCCGCAAGCGCAGGTGCGGCGCCGCTAACCGTGCCGCCGAGCGCGCAGGAGCCGGGGCGGGCGATTCCCGAAGCCATGTACGGCGTGCCTTCGAAGTACGAGGCGCATGTCGCCCGGCGGCGCAGCGACGTCCTGAAGAACCGCCAGAACTGGTCGGACTGGAGCATGACGCCGCTGCAGCACCAGCCCGGCATCATTACGCCGAACGGCCTGGTTTTCGAGCGCCACCACGCCGGCACGCCAGACATCGATCCCGCGAAGCACCGGCTTGCGATCCACGGCATGGTCAAGCAGCCGCTGGCGTTTGCGATGGACGATCTCGTGCGCTACCCGTCGGTGTCGCGCTTTCATTTCCACGAATGCTCGGGCAACGGCCTCACCGACTGGCTCAAGCCGGCCTCGACCACGGTGCAGCAGACGCACGGCCTTCTGTCGGGCGTGCTGTGGACCGGCGTACCGGCCGCCACGCTGCTCGAGGAGGCGGGCATCGATCCGCGCGGCAAGTGGGCGCTGTTCGAAGGCGCCGACGCGGCGGCGCATGCGCGCTCGATCCCGATGGAAAAAGTGCTCGACGACGCCATCATCGCTTACGCGATGAACGGCGAGCGCCTGCGGCCGGAAAACGGCTATCCAGTGAGGCTCGTGCTTCCAGGCTGGGAAGGCAACACCAGCGTCAAGTGGCTGCGGCGCATCAAGGTCTCCGATGAGCCCTGGCACCTGCGCAGCGAGACCGCGCGCTATACCGATCCGATGCCGGAAGGCAAGTGGCGGCAGTTCAGCATGGTGATGGAATGCAAGTCCGTCATCACCTCGCCCTCGGGCGGACAGCAGCTCAAGGGTCCCGGCTTCTACGAGATCACCGGCCTGGCCTGGTCCGGCGCGGGCAGGATCCGCGCGGTGGACGTGTCGGTCGACGGCGGCAGGAACTGGCGCGAGGCGATGCTCGAAGAGCCGATCATGGACAAATGCCTGACGCGCTTCAAGGCCGGCTGGGACTGGAACGGCGCCCCGGCCGTGCTGATGAGCCGCGCGCTCGACAGCACGGGCTACGTGCAGCCGGCAGTGCAGGAAATCCAGAAGGCGCGCGCGATCGCGGGCTTCGTGCAGCACCACAACGGCATTCAACCCTGGTCGGTCAACGCCAAAGGCGAGGTGCGCAATGCGATCGGCCAAGCGTAAGCTGATTTTTATCTTGATCACAGGTGCCTTGTGGGGTTGCGCGAGCATCGGCGGCGGTATGAAGTCGTCGAGCGGCATTCCGCTGGGCAGCACGGGGCCGCATGCAGTGCAACCGTTGCCCGACAAGCCGCGCTTCGGCCAGCCGATGAGCGAGGCCGACCTCGCCGCCTGGAACATCGACATCCGCACTCCCGACGGGCGGGGCCTGCCTGCCGGGCAGGGGAGCGTCGCCGAAGGCAGGAAGCTCTACGAAGCGAAATGCGTTGCCTGCCATGGCGCGGACGCCAAGGGCGGCCCGATGTACGCCACGATGGTCGGCGGCATCGGTTCGTTCACCACCAATACCCGCGTGCTCACGCCGGGAAGCATGTATCCGTACGCCCCGATCCTGTTCGACTACATCCGCCGCGCGATGCCGATGGACCGGCCGCAGACGCTGAGCGCCGACGAGGTCTATGCGGTATCGGCCTATCTGCTCAATCTGAATGGCCTGGTGCCCGCCGACGCGGTCATGGACGCCACCCGCCTGGCGCAGGTGCAGATGCCAAACCGCAACGGTTTCCTGCTCGATGACCGGCCCGATACCAGGGCGGTGCGCTGCATGACCAACTGCAAGTGACTTGCCGCCTGCGGCGGCGCAGGCACAGAATCGCCCTGAAGGAGACTTGATCATGGGTAGAACCGCCGCCGAGTGGAGCGCGCCGCCGAAATTCCCGGCGACGCACTACGTCGATTCACGCCTCTATACCGACGAGGCGATCTTCAAGGAGGAGAAGGAGAAGCTGTTCAGGCCCTCGTGGATCATTGCCTGCCACGAGTCGGAGCTGCCCGAGGCCTTCGACTATCGCCTGTTCACGCATCCGGCGGGCGTTCCGCTGATCGTGGTGCGCGGCGATGACGCCAGGGTGCGCGCGTTCTACAACATCTGCCCGCACCGCGGCAACACGATCCTGCACGACCCGTCGGGCAACGCGAAGCGCATGACCTGCATCTTCCACCAGTGGTCGTTCGACACGCGCGGGAATTGCGTCGAGATCACGCGCGCCGAGCAGGGCTACCAGGATCGCTTCCGCAAGGAAGACGCCGCGCTGCGCGAAGTGAAGTGCGAGGTCGCGTACGGTAGTTTCGTGTGGGTGAACCTCGCCGACGACTGCGTGCCGCTGCGCGAGTCGATCGGCGGCGCACTGGACATCCTCGAGCCCTACATGCAGGAGCCGATGGAAGTGTTCCACTTCCACAAAGCCCATGTACGCACCAATTTCAAGCTGTGGCACGACACCAACAGCGAGTTCTACCACGACTTCCTGCACTACTTTAACCGCATCACCGGCATGCTGCAGCCCGGCTACTTCGAGCGCAAATATACCGGCTTCCCGAACGGGCACGCGACCGTGGGCTCGATGCAGATCCAGTACGACAAGTACGAGGGCTCCAAGGAGCGCGCGGTCGGCTGGCCAGGCATGGCGCGCGGCGGGTGGTACATGGTCGATCTATTCCCCGGCCTGACCTACAACCTGCGCACGTCGGTGCTGCGCATCGACACCGCGATCCCGCTCGGCCCGAACGAGGTGCTGATAGAGTTCCGCGGACTCGGCCTGAAGCGCGACACGGCCGAGGAGCGCGCGCAACGCGTGTTCGACCACAACACGATTTGGGGACCGTTCGGCCGCAACCTGCACGAGGATCTGCTTGGCGTCCACGGCCAGGGACGCGCGATGCGCCAGGGCACGGACAGCCGCTGGGTGCTGCAGGGACGCGAGGAGAACAGCACCATCCACGACGAGGTCGGCATGCGGCACTACTACGCCGAGTGGTCGCGGCGCATGGGCCGGCCCGCCTACCATCCCTACTAAGTGATCAAGTCCGAACAGCGCCAGGCGATCGAGGAGCTGGTCTACCGCTCGTGCCTTGCGCTCGACGGCAGGGACTTCAAGGCGTTCCTCGACCTGTGCGACGAGGCCTTTCGCTACACGATCACGACGCACAGCGCGGAGATCAAGCGCGACATGGTCTGGCTCGACCACGACAAGAAGGGCATGGAGACGCTGTTTACCAACCTTCCGAAGCACAACAGCGACCACTCGCCCCTTACGCGCCACGCGACGGTGTACACCGTAGATCTGGATTCTTCAAGAAATGCATCGGTAGTTTCAGCGCTGCAGGTCTTCCGCACCCAGTTGGACGGCGGCGCGACCGAGCTCTTCGCGGTAGGCCGGTTCCACGACACCGTCAAGCTCGACGGCGCGCAACCGAAGCTCCTGCGGCGGGTCGTGAAGCTCGACACGCGGCTGCTCGGCTACGGCTACCACATCCCGTTCTGACAGATGCGGGTCCAGCTCAACGCGCGCAACCGGGGCTTCGAGTTCGACGCGCGGCCGCGCGAATCGGTGCTGTACGCCGGCCTGCGCGCCGGAATAGACCTGCCGTACGAATGCGCCACCGGAACCTGCGGCACCTGCAAGGCCAAGCTGATCTCGGGCCAGCTGCACGACGGCTGGCGCGACGCGCCGGGACGCAAGTACGTCAAGCCCGAGCAGCGCGAGTTCCTGATGTGCCAGTGCGCCGCCGACGGAGACCTGATGCTGGAGGTATCGAAATTCGTGTACGCGATGGAGCCGGGCGCCTGTACCCCCGACGCCTGCGCGGGGACCGTGCGCGCGCCGCGCAGGCTGGCGCACGACGTGATAGCGTTCGGCGTCGAGCTGGAGCGGCCGCGCGACTTTGACGCCGGGCAGTTCGTGCTGCTCGCGCCGGCGGGCCTGCCGGGCTACCGGGCGTACTCGATGTGCAACTTCGAGCGCGGCGGGCGGCAGCTCGATTTCGTCGTCAAGCGCAAGCCCGGCGGCGGCTTCTCGGAGTGGCTGTTCGGCGCCGACCGCGAAGGCGAGCGCCTCGAGACCTTCGGTCCGCTAGGCAAAGCGACGTTCGATCCGGCGCTCGCCAAGAACCTGCTGTGCATCGCCGGCGGCTCGGGCATCGCCGGAATGATGTCGATCCTGTCGCGCGCGGCGCGAGAGCGCTACTTCGATCGCCACCGCGGCTGGGTCTTCTTCGGCGTACGGACGATGCGCGACGCGTTTTTCCTCAGGGAATTGAGCGCACTCAGGGTGCAAGGACTGGAAATCACGGTCGCATTGTCGGATGAGGACGTGCCGGCGTCCGCCAGGAGCGAATGGCCGCAGCTCGGCTTTGCGCGCGGCCTGGTGCACGAGGTCGCGATGCGCATGATGGCCGGCAGGTACCAGGAGGTCCGCGCCTATGTCGCCGGCCCGCCGCCTGCGGTCGACGCCGCGATCCGCGTGCTGCTGCTCGAGGCAAAGCTCACAACGGACAACATCCGCTACGACAAGTTCAGCTGAGCGGACCATGACCAAACGACTTGTGTGCCGCGTCGCCGATGTCCCCGAGAACGGCCTGCGCGAGTGCGAGGCCGAGGGCGGCCTCAGGCTGGTGGTGGCGAACGCGGGCGGCGAGTTCTTCGGCTTCCAGGCGGTCTGCCCGCATCAGGACGTGCCGCTGTGCGAAGGCCTGTTCGACGGCTCGGTGCTCACCTGCCACATGCATCTATGGCAATGGGATGTGCGCACCGGCGCTCCGCTCGGGATCGCCGAGGCCCCTTTGCAGCGCTATCCGGTCACGGTCGAAGGCGATTCGCTCTATCTCGGCGGCGACGACAGCGCGCTCGGCACGGGCGAGCTCTTCAACGGCGTGCCCTCCGGAACCATAGACGCCCTCGCGCGCCTTGCCAGGCGCGAGACCTACCCGGCCGGCGCGATGCTTTATCGGCCGGGCGACCAGGCTGAGGACTTCTTCGTGCTCGAGTCGGGCCGCGTCGAGTTTCTCATCGGCCGCGGCGACCGCACCGCGCCAGGCGGCTTCATGCTGAAGAAGGGCGAGGTGTTCGGCTGGGCCGCGCTCCTCGACGGCTACCCGGCGCGCATCGCGAGCGCGCGCTGCCTGGAGGAGTCGGCGCTGCTGCGCATCAACGGCAAGGCGGCGCTGCGCGTGCTCGAAGGCGATCCCGCGGCGGGATTTATCGTCATGCGCCGGCTTGCAGCGCTGATTGCGCGTTATCTTGCATCATCGGGAGCGAAATAATGAAGCTGAAAACAGGCCTCGTCCTGCTGGCTGCGCTGGCCGCAGGCACCGGGGCGGCGGCCGAGCCGGTCAAGCTGGTCGTGGGCTATCAGCCCTACGACACCATCTCTTACTCGGCGGTGGTGATCCGGGCACTGGAGTTGTGGAAAAAGCACCTTCCGCCGGGCAGCGAAGTCGAGTTTCAGAACGCTCTGCAGGGCTCGATCATCGTCAACCAGATGCTCGCCAACAAGCAGCAGATCGGCTACCTGGGAGACATGCCGGCGGTCGTCGCGACGACCAAGCGCAGCGTCGCCCCGATCGACCTGGTGGCCAATACCGGCCTTTCACCGGGCCAGCGCTGCAACGTGATCATGGTGCGCGCCGATGCGCCGAAGTTCAGTTCGCCGCAGGAGGCGGTCAGATGGCTCGATGGCAAGACGCTGGCGACGCCGCAGGGCAGCTGCGCGCATCGCTTTCTCGGGCTGGTCATCGAGATCACCAAGATCAAACCGGCGGCGATCCTCAATCAATCGATCGAGGTCATTGCCACGAATCTGCGCGCCGGCAAGATCGACGCCGCGGTGCTGTGGGAGCCTTCGGTCTCGCGAATCGGGGACATCGTCGGCGAGGGCGTTGCCCGCATCGTCGCCACCGGGTACACGTTCGGGATTTCGGACGCCGGTGCCATCGCGATGCGCGAGGATTTCATCAAAGCGCGGCCCGATATCGTCGAAGCATGGCTCAGGACAGAGCTCGAGGCGCAGCAGTACGTGATCGATCCGAAGAACTGGACCAGAGTGGCCGAGTTCGTGAAGAGCCAGACCGCGGGCATTACCGTGCCCATGGCGTGGTTCTCGATTTACGGGGCGATACCGCCGTCCGCGGGCGGCAGCCCGATACGAGACGAGAAGCCTTTTGTGTTCGATGAGCGCGTGCGCAAGCTGCTCATGGAGACCTACGTTTACCTGCGTGCGGCCAAGGTGATCGATGTCGACAAGCCGGCGAGCGGTGCGCTCGACGACACGATGGCGCGGAAAGTGGCTCAGGCGGCGGGCGTAACGCTCCCGCTGGGTATCATCAAGGCGCAGGACGTTTCCAAGATGCCGAAATAGCTAGCACAACCGAGAGGAGGCAGTCATGAGCGGGAGGCGGTTCACGGCCGCGGCGATCGCGGCACTGTTCGGAACAGGCATGGTCGTGCCGGCGATTGCGGCCGACATCGATTACGGCAAGCCGGGCGAAGCGGTGAAGCTGGTGGTCGGCTACCAGCCCTACTACACCGAAGCCTGGTCGGGCGTCATCATGCGGAGCAAGAAGTACTATGAGAAATACCTGCCGAAGGGCTCCGAAGTGGAGTTTCAGATCGGCCTGCAGGGCGCGATCATCGTCAACAACATGCTCGCCGGGAAGCAGCACATCGGGTACTACGGCGACATGCCGGGAATCGTCTCGACGACCAAGCAGGAGGTTGCCGACATCCGCCTGGTCGGCGTCGTCGGCATGGGCTGGGACCAGTGCAACGCGTTCCTGGTGCGCAATGACGCTCCGAAATTCGCGAATGACCAGGAAGCGATCAAGTGGCTGGACGGCAAGACGGTCGCTGTTCCCAAGGGAAGCTGCACCGACCGCTTCGCGCAGGCAACCTTCAAGAAGTTCAGGATCCAGCCCAGGGAGTACCTGAATCAGAACATCGAGGTTATTACCTCCAACTTTCGCGCCGGCAAGCTCGACGCCGCCGTGATGTGGGAGCCGACGACCTCGCGCCTGGTGCAGGATGGGCTCGCCCGCAAGGTGGCGACAGGTGTTTCCGTCAACGAAAACGACGGCGGACTTCTCGGGATGCGCTACGACCTCATCAAGTCACGGCCCGACGTCGTGAAAGCCTGGCTTAACGCGGAACTCGACGCTCAACTGTTCCTCGCCGATCCCGGGAACCACATGGAAGTGACCAGGATGGCGAAGGAGCAGACAACCGGGTTTTCGGAGAAGGCGCTATGGATGTCGATGTACGGCACCTATCCGAAGGAGGGCGGCGGCACACCGACCCGGGTCATCCTCGCCTACACCTTCACGCCCGAGGCGCTCGAGTTGATCAAGCGAGCCGCCGCGTTCCTGCACGAGATCAAGAGCATCAATACGCCGCAGGTGCGTCCCGAGGCCATCATGCCCGAGTTCACCCAGCAGGTTCTCAAGGAACGAGGGATAAAGGCCCCGATCGGCGAGGTCAGGCAGCTGCCCAACGAGCAAGGACCGAAGAGCTGATGCAGGCGGCAGCGTTACAAGTCGGGGCTGCGGACAGCGCGGTCGCCGTCCTGCGCGAGGCGACGCCTTTCGGGGACGCGTCCGAGGCGCTGCTCCAGCGCATCGCGGCGATCGCGCGGCCGGACCGGTATAGCGCCGGCGCGCGCATCTACAGCGCCGACGATGTGGCGGACGACGTTTTCGTCGTCGTATCCGGGCGTGCCGAGCACGTGTTCAAACCGGAAGTCGGGGCGCGCGAGCCGCTCAAACGCCTCGCGCGCGGCGGCGTGTTCGGTTGGGCGGGGCTGCTCCTCGGCAAGACACAGCGGCTCGCCACCGTGACCGCGATCGAGCCGACCGAGGTGCTGCGCATCAGCGCCGAGGAGCTGGTCAAGCTGCTCGAGTCCGATCCGCTCGAGGGCGGCCAGGTCATGGAGCGCTTCGCCACCATGATTCAGCGCGAGTTCACGGTGCCGTCGCTGCTCGCCCAGGTGCGGCGCCTGCCGGGACCGCTCACCGAGGAGATGTCGAGCCTCAGCCTGACCCTGTACCGGCTGTCGCTGTGGCTGAAAAGCCCGCGGCCGTACCTGATGGTGATCGGCTTCGCCCTGTTCCTGGGTTTCTGGTACCTGGCGGTCGAGATCTGGAAGCTGCCGCGTTTTCGCGAGATGCCCGGCCTCACCGGCGTGGTAAAGGAATGGTTTTCGCCTTCGCCGACCTACGGCCTTTCGATCTATAGCGCGGAGTACTACCAGCACATCGCGATGTCGGTCTGGCGCGTGGCGCAGGCATTCTTCCTCGCCACCGCGCTCGGCGTGCCGGTCGGGCTGCTGCTCGGCTGGTCGCGGAGATTCAAGGAGTACGTGTTCCCGGTGTTCGAAACGCTGCGACCCATCCCGATCCTCGCCTGGGTGCCGCTCGCCATCGTCATGTTCATCGCCACCGAGTCGGCGGTGGTCTATCTCGCGTTCCTCTCCTCGTTCTTCGCCACCGCGCTCAATACCATGCTCGGCGTCGAGTCGATCGACGAATCCTACGTGCGCGCTGCGAACTGCCTCGGCGCCAGCCGTTGGCAGGTGTTCCGCCACGTGGTGGTGCCCGGGGCGCTGCCGTTCATTTTCACCGGCCTGCAGATCTCGATCGGGGTGTCGTGGTTCTCGCTGGTCGCCGCAGAGATGGTTTCCGGGCAATACGGCCTCGGCTACGTCATCTGGACTTCGTACGTCATGGTGCGCTACCCGACCATCGTGATCGGAATGGTGACGCTCGGCATCGTCGGCTACGTCACCAGCGCGCTGGTGCGGATCGCCGGCGACTACCTGATGGAATGGCGCGTGCGCGAGCTTGCCCTGGCCGAGCGATGACCCGGGGACATATCGTCATCGATGACGTGGTGAAGGTGTACGACCCGCAGGGCGCGGCGGTGATGGCGGTCGACCATTGCACGCTGGAGATCGAGCCGGGGGAGATCTGCATGATCGTCGGGCCCTCGGGCTGCGGAAAGACGACGCTCCTCAATGCCATTGCCGGGTTTCACGAGATCACCTCGGGCCGCATCGTCATGGACGGCGAGGTGCTCTGCTCGCCCGAGAAACCCATGTCGACGCCCGGTCCCGACCGCATCGTGGTGTTCCAGAACGGGGCGCTGTTTCCCTGGAAAACCAACCTCGACAACGTCGTCTTCGGGCCG
>DATILQ010000221.1:0-2407 GCA_035476235.1 Burkholderiales bacterium | reverse complement strand
ATGTCCGCGGCGCTGAAAGATGGGCGGAGCTTCTCGGGTCCTTATCTGCAAGTCACGAGCACGACGCAGGGCCAGGCCTTCGATCCGCTGTGGAGCGGCTGGGAACCCGGCTGGAGCAGCTGGGGCTGGGGAGCCTTTCCGGATTTCGCTTCCACGACGCACTACTCAGGCCGGGTGATGGCCAACCTGCAGGCCGCGGACGGGCAGCACATGCGCTGCCATTTCCATCTCAACCACCCGTTCGAGGGGATGGGCGGCGGCGGTCAGGGTCAGTGCCAGCTCAAAAGCGGCCGCTCGGTGGATGCCGTCTTCCCGCCCTCAGCGTAGCACTTCGACCGCCACGCTGAACACGTAGCCGGCGCCGCGTTCGGTCTTGATGTACTGCGGCACGGCCGGGTCCGGCTCGATCTTGCGCCGCAGCCTGAGCACCTGCACGTCGATCGAGCGATCGTAGACCTCGGCGCCGTACAGCCGCGAGAGATCGAGCAGCTGCTCGCGAGATAGCACCCTTTGCGGCGCCGCGCAGAACGCGTGCAGCAAGTTGAACTCGCCATGACTAAGCTCGACCCGGCTGCCGCCGGGCGAGGTGAGCCGGCGGCTGCCAAGGTTGAGCTCCCATCCGGCAAAGCGATAGGCGCGGCGCTTCTCGCCCCGCGGCGGAAGCACCTCGCGCGCCGTCTGGTAGCGGCGCAGCACGGCCCGGATGCGGGCGAGCAGCTCGCGCGGACTGAAGGGCTTGGTGACGTAGTCGTCGGCGCCGAGCTCGAGGCCCATCACGCGGTCGGCTTCATCCTGCTTGCCGGTAACGATGATGATCGGGACCGTCGATTCCTCGCGCAGCTTGCGCGCGAGCTGCATGCCGTCCTCTGCGGCAAGCCGCAGGTCGAGCACGACGAGGTCGATGGCATACGTGTCCAACGCCTGCGCCATCTCGGCGCCGGTGGCCACCGCGGTCACGCGCAGGTCGTTCTCGCGCAGATAATCGGCCACCAGCTTGCGCATCGCCGGATCGTCGTCGACGGCAAGGATGTGGGTCTGCGCGGTGCTGCTCATGGCTTGCCGCAGGGCAGCGCAAGTTAGCATGGGCCGCGCCGGGTCAACAAGCCGTCCGTTCTGTTACAGGCCGTAACCCTGCGAAATCCGCTTGCAACCCCGGCCGCCCAAGATCGCGGCGCGGCGACGCTTGTCGCCGGCAACCGCCTTGGACCAATGTCGAGTATCGTAATCATCGAGGAGGACGACCTCATGCGTGGCTTGCTCCACGAGTGGCTGACGGCGGACGGCTATGCCGTTTGCGAGCAGCGCCTGCATGAGCCGCCGGCCGGAGACCGCACCGACCTGGTGATCGTCGACCTCCACATGCCGCGGCAAAGCGGAATCGAAGTCGTGCGAGCGGTGCAGCTGGCGCATCGCGGCACCCCGGTGATCGCGATCTCGGCTCGGTTCCGTCCCGGGCTCGACCGTTCCTCGTGGGCGGCGCAGGCGCTCGGTGTACGTCAGCTGATTGCGAAGCCCTTCACGCGCGGGGACCTGCTGGAAGCCGTCCGCGCGGTGATCGGCTAGGGCGGCCGTGAACTTGATTGGCTCGTACAACTACGCGCTCGTGGCGCTTTCGGTGTTGATCGCCATGTTTGCGTCGTACGCTGCTCTGGATCTCGCAGGTCGCGTAACGGCCGCGAGCGGTTGGACTCGCGCGGTTTGGCTGCTGGGCGGGGCCGGTGCGATGGGGACTGGCATTTGGTCCATGCACTACATCGGGATGCTGGCGTTCATCCTGCCGATCCCCGTGGCCTACCATTGGCCAACCGTTCTGCTGTCACTGCTTGCGGCCATTGTCGCGTCGGCCATTGCGCTGTACGTGGTGAGCCGACAGAAGATGGGTACGTCCCGTGCGGTCGCCGCAAGTGTCCTGATGGGCGCAGGTATTGCGAGCATGCATTACATCGGCATGGACGCCATGCGCTTACCGGCTATATGCCGGTACGATTCCTCTCCCGTCGTCCTGTCCGTCGTGTTCGCGGTTCTGATTTCCTTCGCCGCGCTATGGATAACCTTTCACTTCCGAGATGAGAGAACGGGGATCGGTTGGGAAAAGCTAGCCGGAGCCGTCGTGATGGGTGCTGCGATCCCCGTCATGCATTACACCGGCATGGCCGCCGCGAGTTTCACGTCCTCCGGCATGCCGGAGGACCTGTCTCACGCCGTAAGCGTCTCCACACTTGGCACCGCCGGAATTGCCGCCGTCACCTTTATCGTCCTCGGACTGGCTCTGCTGACGTCCTCGGTCGATAGACGATTCGCTGCCGAGGCCTTGGAACTCCAGGAAGAGAAGTTGCAGCGAAGCGAGGCGTATTTAGCGGAGGCGCAGCGGCTCACCCACACAGGGAGTTGGGCCTGGCGGGTGGCG
>DATILQ010000220.1:0-20321 GCA_035476235.1 Burkholderiales bacterium | reverse complement strand
AATTGCAATTCTCCTCGGCGTACTGTGGGCGTGCTTGGCGCTATTGCTAGCGGTCGAGCTGGCCGGGCATCTGATCAACGATACTTCAGACGGTCGGTCTCAATTGCTAAGAGCGTTCTCCATTTTCATCTTCTTGGTCAGCGCCGCCAGTCTGTTCCTACGTTTCGCCGGATGGCGTTGGGTAGTTGTAGTGCCATGCGTGCTGATCGCGATCAGGGATTACTTCTTCCTGATGGTTCCGCTAGAGTTGTATTGGGGTTTCGATCAGTTTGTTGCTGCGGTCCGGCTTGCGGTGGTCGTTGCTACGATCGCCCTGGCCGCTCTATGGGGTCGATTCGGAGCGAGGGACTAGTGCCGGTAGTTTTGTCAAAAGGGAACAGGGCACGAGGCACTGACGCTTAGCTGGAGCCGCGCCGCGCGAGGTAGATGCCGATCAGCACCACGATGCCGCCTGCGATCTGGAGCGGGACGAGCGCTTCGCCGAGCAGCACCCAGGCGAACAATGCGGCCATGACCGGCTGAAACAGCAGGCTCACCGAGGAGAACGCCGCGCGCAGGTGCGCGAGCGCGTAGGCGATCAGCCCCTGCCCCGCGGCATGCGACACGAGCGCCAGCCCGAGAAGGTAGCCCCAGCCCAGAAGGCTGGAGGGCAGCATCTGCTCGCCCGAGGCTAGCGCTACCGGGAAAAGAAAGACGGCGCTGATGGTGCTGGTCACGGCCATGACGTGAAGCGTGCTCTCGCCCCGGTCGCGCAACCCTTTGACCGCGAGCAGATAACCAGCGTAGAAGACGGCGGTCACCACCCCGAGCGCGTCGCCGGTCAGTGCCGTGCCTGAAAACTCGAGGCTCGCATTGACCAGCAGCGCGACGCCGGCAAGCGCCGCCACGAGTCCGGCGACGAATAGCCGCTTCGGCCGCTGGCCCAGAAAGATCCACGCCACGAGCGTCACGAAGAGAGAAGCAAGGTTTGCGAGCAGCGTCGAATTGGCAACCGAAGTGAGCTTGATAGAGGTGTGCCAAAACCCGAGGTCTCCCGCGAACGCGACGCCGGCCGCAAGCAGGAGCGGCCATTTGGCGGGATAGGCGCGGGGCGCGGCCTCGCGCCGTAGCGCGTGCAGCAGCCACAGAGCCGGCACGGCGAGGGCCACGCGCCAGAACGCGGTAGCGGTCGGCCCGGCTTCGGAGACACGCACGAAGATCGGCGAGAGCGCAATGCAGGTGGCGCCGAGCAAGAGCGCGCCGAGCGCGGGCTTCATGGGCCCGCCGATGTTACTTCCTTTCGGCGACGGCCTTTACTTAAGGTCGTTCCAGCGCTTCATGGCCTGTTCGCAGCGCTCACGGGCGCGCTCCAGCTCCTGATCGAGCATCGCCTGCCGCGCGAAGTACTGCTGGGTCAGCCGGCTTTTTCCTGCCACGTTGCCAAGCCTCTCGCCCGGCAGGGGTTCGCGCCCCTGCTCACGCAGGTTCTCGGCGTCCTTGAGCGCGCTGCACTCGACACGCGCGTCCTCGTATGCCTGGTCAAGATCACTCGTGCGCTCCTGCGCAGCGACCGCCGATGCCGCGAGCAGAAGAAAAACAAACACTAAGCGTTTCACGATGCACTCCGGTAGAATTTTTTGACATGGCCGCGCCGCGCTTCGTTCACCTGAGAATGCACAGCGAGTACTCGGTGACGGATGGGATTGTCCGCATCGAGCAGGCGGTAAAGCGGGCCGCGGCGGACGGCATGCCGGCGCTCGCGCTCACCGACTCGGCCAACCTGTTCGGCATGGTGAAATTCTACGGCGCGGCGCGCGCGGCGGGTGTCAAGCCGATCATCGGCGCGGACTGCTGGGTGCAGAACGAAGCCGACCGGGACAAGCCGCATCGCGTGCTGCTGCTCTGTGCTTCGCGCGCCGGGTACCGCAGGCTCTGCGAGCTGCTGTCGCGCGCCTGGCTGCGCAACCAGCACCGCGCCAGGGCCGAGATCGCCCGCGGCTGGCTGCAAGAAAGCGGCACTGACGGCTTGATTGCCCTCTCCGCGGCGGCAGCCGGCGACGTCGGCCAGGCCCTGCTCTCGGATCAGGCGCCTCTCGCCGAGCGCCTCGCGCGCGACTGGGCGAAGCTCTTTCCCGGCCGCTATTACATCGAGCTGCAGCGTGCCGGTTTCGCCAACACCGAAGCACTGTTGTCGCGCTCGGTCGCGCTGGCGACGCGCGTCGGCTTGCCGGTGGTGGCGACTCATCCGGTGCAGTTCCTCGAGGCCGAGGACTTCAAGGCGCACGAGGCGCGCGTGTGCATCGCGCAGGGCTACGTGCTCGGCGATCAGCGCCGGCCGAAGCTGTTCACCGGCGAGCAATATTTCAAGTGCCGTGCTGACATGGTGAAGCTCTTCGCCGATCTGCCGCAGGCGCTCGACAACTCGGTGGAGATCGCGCGGCGCTGCAACCTGGAGATCGAGCTGGGCAAGAGCCGCCTGCCGGCCTTCCCGACGCCGCCTGGCGTGACCATCGACCAGTATCTCGAGAGCGCGGCCGAGGCGGGCCTTGCGCGCAGGCTGGAGAAGCTCGGCTTGAAAAGCGACGCTGCCGCGCGCTACCGCGAGCGGCTCGCTTTCGAGATCCGCACCATCGTGCAGATGGGCTTCGCCGGCTACTTCCTCATCGTCGCTGACTTCATCAACTGGGCAAAGGCGAACGGCGTTCCGGTCGGCCCGGGCCGGGGATCCGGCGCGGGATCGCTGGTCGCTTACTCGCTCGGCATCACGGATCTCGATCCGCTGCGCTACGACCTGCTGTTCGAGCGCTTTCTCAATCCCGAGCGCGTCTCGATGCCGGACTTCGACATCGACTTTTGCCAGGACGGGCGCGACCGCGTGATCGATTACGTCAGGGGCAAATACGGCGAGGAGAGCGTTTCGCAGATCGCGACCTTCGGCACGCTGGCGGCGCGCGCCGTGCTGCGCGATTGCGGCCGGGTGCTTGACCTCGGCTACAACTTCTGCGACCAGCTGGCGAAGCTCATACCGGTGCAGCCGGGCAAGACGATCACCCTCGAGATGGCGCGCGGGATGGAGCCGCTGCTCGCCGAGCGCGAGCGCAAGGAAGACGAGGTGCGCGAGCTCCTCGACCTGGGCGAAAGGCTCGAGGGCCTGGTGCGCAACGTCGGCATGCATGCCGGCGGCGTGCTCATCGCGCCCGGCCGGCTCACCGAGTTCTGTCCGCTGTATGCCGCCGAAGGCACGGCCAACGTCATCTCGCAGCTGGACAAGGACGACGTCGAGGCGGTGGGGCTGGTGAAGTTCGATTTCCTCGGCCTGACGACGCTGACCATCCTGGACTGGGCCGAGCGCTACGTGCGCCGGCTCGGCGAGCAGGAGTTCTCCCTGGAACGCGTTCCGCTCGACGACGCCGAGACCTATCGGCAGCTGTCGGCGGGGAACACCACCGCGGTGTTCCAGCTGGAATCGCGCGGCATGCGCGATCTCATCAAGCGCGCGCGGCCCGACCGCTTCGAAGACGTGATTGCGCTCGTCGCCCTGTACCGGCCCGGCCCGATGGACCTGATTCCGGAGTACATCGAGCGCAAGCACGGCAAGCGCGTCGACTACCTGGATCCGCGGCTGGAGCCGATCCTCAGCCCGACCTACGGCATCATGGTCTACCAGGAGCAGGTGATGCAGATCGCGCAGGTCATCGGCGGCTACACGCTGGGCGGCGCCGATCTGCTGCGCCGCGCGATGGGGAAGAAGAAGCCCGAGGAGATGGCCCCGCAGCGCGACATCTTCGTTGCCGGCGCGCAGAAGAACGGCCTGCCGCGCGGCAAGGCGACGCAGCTGTTCGACCTGATGGAGAAGTTCGCCGGCTACGGCTTCAACAAGTCGCACGCCGCGGCCTACGCCCTGCTGGCGTACCAGACGGCGTACATGAAATCGCATCACGCCGCGGCGTTCATGGCGGCCAACCTTTCCGCGGTGATGGACGACACCGACAAGGTGCGCCAGCTGCACGAGGATGCGCTCGCCAACGGCCTGCGCGTGCTGCCGCCCGACGTCAATGCCTCCGAATACCGCTTCGTGCCGGTGGACCGGCAGACGATCCGCTACGGCCTCGGCGCGGTGCGCGGCACCGGCGAGTCGGCGATCGGCGCGGTCCTCGAGGCGCGCAAGGCGGCGCCGTTTACCGACCTGTTCGATTTCTGCCGGCGGATCGACAAGCGCATCGTCAACCGGCGCGTGATGGAGGCGCTGGTTCGCGCCGGCGCTTTCGACGCGCTCGAATCCAATCGCGCCCGCCTGCTCGCCTCGGTGGGACGCGCGCTGGAGGGCGCCGAGCAGGCCGAGCGCCAGGCGTCGCAATCGAGCCTGTTCGGCGAAGCGGAGGCCCCGCGCGGCGGTGAGCATGCCTTTGTCGACGCGGCACCCTGGGACCTGAGGCAAACGTTGATGGAGGAAAAGACGGCCCTCGGTTTCTATCTCTCTGGCCACCTGTTTGCCGTCTACGAGCGGGACCTGGCGGGGTTCCCGCGCACTCCCTTGTCGGCCCTGACTGCGTCCGAGCAGCGCGTTTGGATGGCCGGAATCGTGGCGTCCGCCCGCGTGCAGATGACGCGCCGCGGACGCATGATGGTGGTGATGCTCGACGACGGCAGCGCGCAGCTCGAGATCTCCGTTTTTAACGAGTTGTTCGAGAAGCACCGCGACAAGCTGAAGGAGGACGCGCTCCTCGTCGTCGCGGGCAAGGTGCAGAGGGACGAGTTTTCCGGCGGGCTGAGAGTGACCGCCGATGAGCTGCTCGATCTCGAGGCGCTGCGTGGTCGTTACGCGGCGCGCTTGCGCATCGCGATGAATGGGCAGGCAGATGCCAAGCGGCTGCAGCAGGTGCTTGCGCCGTATCGCGCCAGCGGTGCCTGCCAGGTGCTGGTGCGATACGAAAACGGCGCCGCGGCGTGCGAGATCGCGCTCGGCGATGCCTGGCGCGTGCGACCCGACGGCCGCTTGCTCGCCGAGCTCGACGCCTGGCTGACGCCCGGAAACGTTCAGCTCGTCTACAACGGCGTTTCGTGACTCCAGCGCACGGCGCAGGGTTCACAGCCGAACAGGTTGCGGTAATGGCGGTACCAGGGATTCACGATGCGCTCGGCCGGGTCGAACAGCCGCTTCTGCGCGAGAAACGCCTTGAGCTGCGGGTAGCAGGCCTCGGTCTGGGCGCGAGTCGCCTCGGGCGTGCACGCAATCTGAAACCCGCCGCCGTGCGCGATCGCGGCGTCGATCAGGCTGCGACGTAGCTGAGTCGCTCTCACCGAACCCCCGAGGGTGCTCGGCGCGGGGACTTGCAGGCTGATCTCGGCGTATTCGCGGCATGCCCACCGCAGGAAGGTTTCGTCTTCCTGCATGACATGGCGCAGCGTGGGGTCTTCCATCGCAATTCTCCAGTCCGCGAAGCGCGAGCGGGCGTCGGCGATGAATGCCGCCGCGCGCTCCGGCGGCAGCAGGAGCTGCATGCCAGGTGCAGTTGCCTTGCCGGAAACGTTTGGCGCGGCTTCGCTGATCGCCCGTGCCAGCGAGTCCAGCCTCAGCGTCACGCTGTAGAGGGCGCCGAACAAGCCCTGGCCGCCGACCGAAAGCGCAAACAGCTCGGGATGCGCGCGCCGGCTGACCCGCCGCAGCTCGCCATCCGGCGTAACGAGCGTAAGCCCCTCGACGTGCATCACCGTCGGCCGGCCGTCGGGTCCGGCCGCATTCCTCGCCAGGCTCCCTGCCACCGTCGGCATCGTCGTGCGCAATGCGGCGGCCTGGGCATTCCCCGGGCGAACGCGGGCGGCGAGGCTTCTCCAGGTCGTGTTCGCCTGCACCTCGACTACGCCGCGGCCTGGCTCGAGGCGCAGCACGCGATCCAGGCGTGCCGCATCGATGGTCCGCGCGTTGCGCATCGCCTCCTGCAATTCGTGCACGGAGAGAGGAAGCGACAAGGTGGCAGGCATGGCATCCCCCGTTGTTGGTTGAAAACTTGGCCGGATTCTTGAGACAGCCGATGGTGCATTGCAATACATCCATAAAAAGTAGCGAAATCTGATACCGTGAGTCGCATGCCCGCCAATCGCTTCGTCGAGGCGCTCAAGAAGTGCTTGCGTGCGCGCGGCATGACCTACGCCGCGCTGGCGCGGGAACTGAGGATCTCCGAAGCGAGCGTGAAACGCATGTTCTCGCGCGGCAGCTTCACCTTGTCGCGCATCGAGGAGATCCTGGCCGCGCTCGACCTCGATCTGCACGAGGTGGCGCGCATGAGCCTCGCCTCCGCGGCGGGACCGGCGGAGCTGACGCTCGACCAGGAAACGGCGCTGGCCAAGGATGAGCGCCTGATTTCGGTGTTCTGGCTGGTGCTCAACGGCTGGCGCTACGAGCAGATTGCGGAAGCTTTCTCGATCTCGCGCGCCGAGCTGACCCTGGTCTTTGCGCGATTGGACCGGCTCAGGCTCATCGAATGGGGCAAGGGCGAGAGGGCGCGGCTGCGGGTGCCCAAGGACTTCCAGTGGCGGGCGGGCGGGCCGGTGAAGAAGGCTTACGGTCGCCGCGTCATAGGAGAATTCCTCGAAGCGCGCTTCGATTCGCCGCTCGAGCTGCTGCGCTTCGAGACGCGCCAGCTGTCTCCCGAGTCCGCGGTGGTGCTGAAGCGGCGCCTGGAGAGGCTGGTGGCCGAGTTCAATGAATTCGCCGAGCTCGACTCGGCGGTGCCGGCGTCGCGCAGGGTTGGCGTCGCGTTGCTCGCTGGCTGCCGGCCATGGGAATTTTCCGTCGTGAATGCCCTGAAAAAGCGCAGAAGCGCCTAGGTCGTGGGCCAGAACTCGAAGCTCGAGTAGGCGCGGTCGAATTGCGTCGCGGGCAGCCCGCTGCGCACTGCCGCCACGAGAGCCGCGGGCGGTCCGCGTCGCGCCCAGGCGATGATCTTCTCCACGGCCTCGGGACTGCCCTGCAGGACGGCTTCGACGCTGCCGTCGGCGCGATTGCGCACCCAGCCCGTGATGCCGAGTCGCCTGGCTTCGCGCTGCAGCGCGTCGCGGAATCCCACGCCCTGCACGCGCCCGCTGACGCTAATTTGCCGGGTGATCATGCGCCATGCCGGAGCGTCATGTTAAGCTGCCGGCGGGGAAAAAATGCGCATCGGCTTGCTGATCGTCGCGGGGCTCGCCCTGATCGGGTTTCTGGTTGTCGCAGTCGTGCTGCCCCACATGCAGGGGACCGAAGCCAAGGAAGCCGCGCAGGCGCTGATCGAAGGCGCCGAGCCGGCGAAGCAGCGAGTTGGCGTGGCGGCTGAAAAAACCGGCAACGTTTCCGGCACGGGCCTGAGCATCAAGGTCGCCTCGCGCAACGATCCCAAGCACGGCAATATGAAATGGATCGTCTCCGAAAACGGCGTCATCCATGGCTGGAACGAGAAAAACACCATCGAGATCACTTTGATGCCCTCGCTGCAGGGTGGCAAGGCAAGCTGGAATTGCAAGGGCTACCCGGTGAACGCGATGCCGCCGAACTGCGGCGGGCGCTGACCAGAACTACCGTGCCTTGGCTGCCGTGGTCACGGCCGTCAGGATTCCGCGCATGATCGCTGCCGGGTCCGGCGGGCAGCCCGGCACGGCGACATCGACCGGAATGATGTTCGATACCGCGCCGCAGCTCGCGTAGTTTTCCCCGAAGATTCCCTTGCCGCAGCCGCAGTCGCCGACCGCGACGACGAGCTTCGGCTCGGGCGTGGCGTCGTACGTACGGCGCAGTGCTTCCTCCATGTTCCGCGATACCGGACCGGTCACGAGAAGCATGTCGGCGTGGCGGGGGCTGGCGACGAACTTTATCCCCAGCCCTTCGAGGTTGTAATAAGGATTGTTGGCGGCGTGGATCTCGAGCTCGCACGCGTTGCACGACCCGGCGTCGACATGGCGGATGGCGAGGGCGCGGCCTAGAAGTTGCAGCATTTCTTCGCTCATCCGCGCGGCAGCCTGCCGCAACGCCTCGTCGGGCTGCGCCGCGGGTTCGGTCTTGATCCCTACTCTTGCGATCTGCAGCAGGATCTTGTGCATGGCTAGAGGTCCGCTCCGGCGTACGACAGGTTGAACGACTTGTTGATCAGCGGGAAGTCGGGAACGATGTTGCCGATCACGGCGTGCTCGAGCGCAGGCCAGTTCTGCCACGAAGGATCGTGCGGATGGCAGCGGCGTATCTGCCCGCCGGCGTCGGCCTCCACGGCGACGAGCACCTCGCCGCGCCAGCCTTCGATCCAGCCGATGCCGAATGCGCGTTGCGCAATCTCGGGCAGCCGGGTCAGCGTCGGCGTCGATGGCAGGGCGTGGAGGATTTTGCGTTGCAGGTCCAGCGATTCGAACGCCTCCTCGAAACGCACGACGATGCGCGCCGCCACGTCGCCGTTCCGATGCGAGCAAAGCTTCGGCCCTAGCTCGCCGTAGGGCGCATGGCCTGGAAACACCCGTGCGTCGATCGCATGCCCGCTCGCGCGTGCCGCGAGGCCCACGACCCCGAGGGCCGCGGCGGTGCGGGGGGCAAGGCGGCCGCAGTTGATGCAACGATCTTGCAGGCCGGCGTGGTCGTAGTAGATGGTGCGCAGCGTGCGCAATTCATCCTCCAGCCGATCGGCCTCGGCCAGGATTGCGCCGGCCGCGGCGGCGTCGAGGTCGACCGTCACACCTCCCGGGAGCACGCGGTCCATGAGATAGCGATGCCCGAACAGGGCGGCGTTCGTTCGCAGCAGGTCTTCCTTCATGCGCGAGAACTGGGCGAGACCGAACGCCAGGCCGCCGTCGTTGCCGAGGGAGCCCAGGTCGCCGAGGTGGTTCGCGACGCGCTCGCGCTCGAGCAGCAGCGCGCGCAGCCAGAGCGCCCGTGCGGGCACTTTGCACGCCGCTGCGGTCTCCAGCGCCATGGCATACGCCCAGGAAAATGCCACGCTGCTGTCGCCGGAGACGCGCGCGGCGAGCCGAGCCCCTTCCGCCAGCGACAGCGATTCGAAGCGTTTCTCGACGCCTTTATGCGTGTAGCCGAGATGTTCTTCGAGCCGCAGGACGCGCTCGCCGACCACCGAGAAGCGGAAATGCCCGGGCTCGATGATGCCGGCGTGCACCGGACCGACGGCGATCTCGTGCACCCCCTCGCCCTCGACTGGAACGAAGGCATAGCGTGGATCGCCCGCCGGGAGGCGCGCCTCGAGTGCCACATCGCGTCGCAGGGGGAAAGCGTCCTCACGCCATGCCCCATGCCGCAGCCAGCCGCGGGTGTCACGCATGCCAGTGCGCAGCCCCATCAAATCCGAGATCGCGCGCTGCATCCGGCCTGCGGCCGGAAAGATGTCCGAAATATCCGCATAGGTCTCGCCTTCGAGACGCACATCGATGCAGACCAGCCCCTCGAAGGCGACCAGGACGGCGTGCAGCGCAAATCCCGCGCCGCGATCGCGCTCGTCGCTCGCCCAGAGAGCACCCAGCCGCCCTCCGTCGCGGGCCACTGCCTCGCACGCGCGTCGCAATCCATCGCTGTCCACCGATGCACGCCAGGCCGGGACGGCGCCCGGCAGCGGCGCGAGGCTCAAGCCTCCAATGCTCGGTGGCATGCCCTCAGCCAATCAGACGTGCCGCCTGGCGGTACCAGTCGGCAAGCGAAGGAGGTATGAATAATCCGAGCATGAGCACCAACGCGAGGTGCGTGAACACCGGCACCAGCGCCGGCGGATGCGGCAGGCGCGCTGCAGTCGGGTCCCCGAACACCATCGGCTGCACCTTCCCGAAGATCGCCGCGAACGACACGCCGAGCGAAAGCAGCAGTACCGGCGCAGCCCAAGGCTGCACTGCGATGGTGGTGGTGAGGATGAGGAACTCGCTCGCGAAGACACCGAAGGGCGGCATGCCAAGAATGGCGACAGTGCCGAGCATCAATCCCCAGCCCACGGTCGGGTTGATCTTGACCAGTCCGCGGATGTTCTCCATGAGCTGGGTGCCGGTTTGTTGCGCGGCGTGTCCGGCGGTGAAAAAGATGGCGCTCTTGGTGAGCGAGTGCACCGTCATGTGAAGCAGCCCGGCAAAGCTCGCGACCGGTCCGCCCATGCCGAAGGCGAACGTGATCAGTCCCATGTGCTCGATCGAGGAGTAGGCGAACATGCGCTTCACGTCGCGCTGGCGCGAGAGGAAGAAGGCGGCCACCGCGACCGAGACCAGGCCGAACCCCATGAGCAGCGCGCTCGCGAACGGGCGCTCGAGCGCGCCGTCGGTAATCACCTTGCAGCGGATGAGCGCGTAAAGCGCGACATTCAGCAGCAACCCGGAGAGCACGGCCGAAATGGGCGTAGGGCCCTCGGCGTGCGCGTCGGGCAGCCAGTTGTGCAGCGGTACCAGCCCCACCTTCGTGCCGTAGCCCACCAGAAGGAACACGAAGGCGATCGACATGACGGTCGGCTGCAGCTCGGTCTTGACGGCGTCGAGGTGCGTCCACAGCAGCGATCCGGTTCCGGGGCCGAGCACCTTCTCGGCGGCGAAGTAGACGAGGATGGTGCCGAACAGCGCCTGGGCGATGCCGACGCCGCAGAGGATGAAGTACTTCCACGCTGCCTCGAGCGAGGCGTGCGTGCGGTAAAGCGCGACGAGGAGCACCGTGGTAAGCGTGGCGGCTTCCATGGCGACCCACATTACGCCCAGGTTGTTGGTCGTCAGCACGAGCAGCATCGTGAAGCTGAACAGCTGGTACATGCTGTGGTAGAGCCGCATCCCGGGGCCCGCTACCCGCCCGTGCTCGCGTTCGATGCGCATGTAAGGCCGCGAAAAAAACGACGTCGTCATCGCGACGAATGCGGTGAGCGCCACCAGAAAGACGTTGAGCGAGTCCACGAACAGCTGCTCGCCGAGCGCAACCAGCGGGCCGCTTTCGATGACGCGCGCCACGAGCACGGCGGCAGCGGCGAAGGTAAGGCTGCTGAACACGGCGTTTACTTCCGCGGCGCGCGGCCGGTGCCCGACGAGGGCAAGAACCGTACTTCCAGCGAGCGGCGACAGCAGCAGGGCGAGAAGCTCGATCGGCATCAGTGCTCCTTGAGCTTCTCGAGGTGCCGCGTGTCGAGCGTGTCGAAGCGCTCGCGAATCTCGAAAATGAAGATGCCGAGGATCAGCGCCGCCACCAGCACATCGAGTGCCACGCCAAGCTCGACCACCATCGGCATGCCGTAAACGGCGGCAGTGGCGGCGAAGAACAGGCCATTCTCCATCGACAGGAAGCCGATCACCTGCGGCACGGCCTTGGAGCGCGTGATCATCATCATGAACGAGAGCAGCATGCTCGCCAGCGCGATGCCGAGGGTCGACCGGGTCACCGTCCCGGCCAGCTGCGAGATCGGCGCGGCGAGGTTGAAGGCGAGGATCACCAGCACGATGCCGACGAGCATGGTGGTCGGGATATTGATCAGGGTCTCGACATCCCATTTCACGTTCAGCTTGCGGATCAGGCGATGCAGGATCCAGGGCAGCAGGATGACTTTCAACGCCAGGGTGACCGCTGCGGAAACGTAGAGGTGCCTCTGGCCGGTCAGCGCCGCCACCAGCGCAGTCGAAAGGAACAGCACGAAGCCCTGCGCCGCGAACAGGTTGATCAGCGACAGGATTCGGCGCTGTGACAGCATGGCGAACGCGAGCAGCAGCAGGACTGCGGCGAGGAGATTGATGACCTGGGGCCCGTAGTGCTGCAGCATGCTGTCAGCCCTCCAGCATCACATGCACGAGCATGGCCAGCACCGCGAGCAGGAAGGCCGTGCCGAGGAATTCCGGCGCGCGGAAAATCCTCATCTTGGCGCTCAGCATCTCGATCAAGGCCAGTGCAGCGCCGCCGACGGCCAGCTTGGCGACGAGCGCCGGCAGGGCGAGGACGAGGCCTGCCGAGTCGCCTCCTCCTGCGATGCCAAAGGGGAAGAACAGCGCCAGCCCGATGCACATGTGAACAAACAGCTTCAGGCTGGCCGCCCACTCGATCAGCGCCAGATGCCGCCCCGAATACTCCAGCACCATCGCCTCGTGGATCATCGTCAGCTCGAGATGCGTCGCCGGGTTGTCGATCGGGATGCGTGCGTTCTCGGCCAGCGACACCATGACAAACGCGACGCCGGCGAACGCCATGCTGGGGTAGATCACCAACTCGCGGTGCGCGATCGTCGCGACGATGGAGGAGAGCGACGTCGAATGCGAGATGAGCGAGGCGGTGAAGAACACCATCAGCAACGCCGGCTCGGCGAGGAAGCCGATCATCATTTCACGGCGCGCCCCCATCGTTCCGAACGCGGTGCCGACGTCCATTGCGGCCAGCGCGATGAACAGGCGTGCCAGGGCGAGCAGGCCGACCAGCGCGATGGCATCGGCGGCCTCGTTCAGCGGCAGGTCGGTCCTCAGCGTCGGGACGATGGCAGCGGAGAGCGCCAGGCTGCCGAAGATCAGGTAGGGCGCCGAGCGGAACAGCGACGAGGCATTGTGGGCAAGAATGACTTCCTTCTGGAACAGCTTGGCGAGCACGCGGTAAGGCTGGAAGATCCCGGGTGCCCTCTTGTTCTGCAGCCAGGCGCGGCACTGGTTGACCCAGCCGGTCAACAGCGGCGCGAGCAGAACGGCGAGCGCCAGCTCGGTGAATTGGGCGGCGATGCCGGCGGCGCTCACCGGACGAAGAACAGCAGCAGAAGCAGGGTCGCGAAGCTGTACATCAGGTACACCGAGATGCGCCCGCGCTGAAGAACCGTGACCAGCGCCGTGGCGCGCTCGACCGTGCGGGCGACGGGAAGGTATAGCCAGTACCAGAACCGGTCCTCCACGAGGTCCCGGTAGCGGGGCCGGGAATCGAGCGGCGAAGGCGTCTCGAGCGTGACTCTGAAGACGGGCTCGAAGACATGGCGCACCGGCTGGCCGAAACCTTCGGCCGTGTCCTGCATGCGCGAATCCAGATAGGGAAAGCCGCAATCCCAGGGCCCGGACCGGCGCACGCGACCATGGTAGAAAACACGCACCGCCAGCCAGGTCGCCACGACGAGCAGCGTGACGACGACAAAGAATAGCAACGGGCTATAGCTCGCGCGCTGCGCTTCGATGGGCGCGAGAAACAGCCAGCCGCCGGCGTGGCTGCCGATGCCGTAGCCAGTGGCGCTGCGCGTAACCGGATCCAGCAGGCTGATCACCGTGACGGGCGCGAGACCCAGCGCGACGCAGCCCGCGGCCAGCCAAAGCAAGCCGGTGCGCTCCCAGGGGCCGGCGTCGTGGGCCTCACTTAACCTGGCCTCGCGCGGCTGCCCCAAAAACACGACGCCGTAGAACTTCACCATGACGTAGCCCGAAAGCGCAGCGGCGAGCGCGATCGCCGCCGCGGCCACCGGCACCAGCATGTTCATGTAGGCATGCGGCAACCCCGGGGTGAAGAGAAATGCCTGAAGCAGCAGCCATTCGGAAACGAAACCGTTGAGCGGCGGCAAGCCGGCGATGGCTACCGTGCCCACCAGCGCGCACCACGCCACCCACGGCATGCGGTGGATCAGCCCCCCGAGCCGATCGAGGCTGCGCTCGCGCGTGGCATGCAGCACCGAGCCCGCAGAGAGAAACAGCAGGCTTTTGAAGAAGGCATGGTTGAGACAGTGGTAGAGCGTCGCCGTCAAAGCGAGGGCGGCCAGGGTTCCCATGCCGAAGCCGCGGAACAGCAGCGTCAGCCCGAAGCCCGACATGATCAGGCCGACGTTCTCGATGGACGAATACGCAAGCAGGCGCTTCATGTCGGTTTGGACGGCCGCGAATACGATGCCGAAAAGCGCGCTCACCAGTCCGGCAGCGAGCGCGAGGACGCCCCACCACCAAAGCGGAAAGCCGATGAGATCCAGAGTCACGCGGAGCATTCCGTAGATCGCGGTCTTCAGCATCACGGCGGACATCAGCGCCGAGACCGGCGAAGGCGCCGCCGGGTGCGCCTCGGGCAGCCACACATGCAGGGGCACGACGCCGGCCTTGGCGCCGAAGCCGGCGAGCGCAAGCAGGAAAGCGACCGTCGCCCAACCGGCCGGCTGCTCGATCCGACGCATTGCGTCGAACGTGTAATCGCCGGTGCCTGCCTGCAACGCGCCGAAGCACAGCAGGATCGAGATTGCCCCCAGGTGCGCGATGAGCAGATACAGGTAGCCGGCGCGCCGGATCTCGGCGTGCCGGTGATCGCTGGTGACGAGAAAGAACGAGGACAGCGCCATCGTCTCCCACGCGACCATGAAGAAATACGCGTCGTCGGCGACCAGCACCGCGGCCATGCTGGCGAGGAAAGCGTGGTAGCACAGGCATTGCAATCCGGGCGGCTGCCCCTCGCCGGCGCGCAGGTAGCCGCAGGCGAATGTCGAAATGCCTGCGGCTACAGCGCCAAGCAGGAGGAGGAAAAAGGCCGACAGCGCATCGATGCGCGTGTGAAACGGCAGATCGGGCAGGCCCAGGGGCAGCACCCGCGAGGCCGGAGATTCGAATATCGCCTGGAGCGCTACGGCGGCGAGCGCCAGCCCTGTCACGGCACCCGCCGGGAACAGCACGCGGCCCGCCAGCCGCAGGCTGCGCGGCGCGAGCATCCCAGCCAGCCCGATGGCCAGCCACGCGGCTATAAGGAGCAGGGTAGCGTCGAGGCTGGGCAAGAAACCCCGTCAGCGGTCGTCGCGTTTCATGACCGCGCGCGCGACGATCAGGCCGAGGACCGCGCCCGCGCCGACCAGCAGCCAGTCGCGCCGCCGCCAACCGATGCGCGGCGGCGGCGACAACGAGCCGATCGCCTGGGTCGCGGTTTGCGGTTCTACCGTCGAACCCGGCAGCGTGCTGGCGCCTGGCAGAGCGACCGCCCCGGTGAGCACGGCAAGGCGCTGCGTTGCCTCGAGGGAATCGAAGGAGTGCGAAAGCCCGCGCGCCGGCGGCGTGGTCGGGTCCTCGGGCGTCTTGTCCTTGTCGCGGGTGCGGTTCAGCGTTTGCGCCATCACCACGTCGTGGGCGCGCGTGTCAACCAGTTCCGGCTGCGGTCCGCTCGCCAGCCCGGTAGGCCGGGGGGGCACGGTGGAACCCGGCGGCGCGGTCAGCTGGCGCTCGCACTCGCGCAGGTCCTGCGCCAGTTCCTGCGCGCTCTGATAGCGCTCCTCGAGCGGCTTGGCGAGCATCTTGGCGACGATATAGTCGAGCAGCTCGGGCACGGCGTGGTTTACCGCGCTCGGCGCGGGGGGCGCGAAGTTCACGATCTGGTACATCAGCGCCGTCACGTTTTCGCCGTTGAACGGGACGTTTCCGCACAGCATCTCGTAAAGAATGATGCCGAGCGAGAAGATGTCCGAGCGGTAGTCGGCGCGCTTGCCGATGACCTGTTCGGGAGACATGTACTTGGGCGAGCCCAGCATCATCCCGGTCTGGGTCAGCTCGCCCGAGGCGCGCATGCGGGCGATGCCGAAGTCGGTGATCTTCACCGGACCGTTGACCACCACCATGATGTTGGCCGGCTTGATGTCGCGGTGGACGACCCCATGCTGGTGGGCATAGCCGAGCCCTTCGGCCACTTGCGCGCCGATGGAAATCGCCTGCGCCACCGGCAGCGTGCGGCCCTCGCCGATCATCGTGCGCAGCTCGACGCCCTCGATGAACTCCATCGCCATGTAGGCGATGTCGCCGACCTTGCCGACATCGTAGACGGTGACGATATTGGCATGGTTCAGGCTGCCCGCGGCGCGCGCCTCCTGGTAGAAACGGGCTTCGTAATTGCCGATGCCGGTGCTTTCGAGCGCCATGTTGACCGTCTTGACGGCGACGGTTCGCTGCAGCACCGAGTCGGTCGCCTTGTACACGACGCCCATCGCGCCGCGACCGAGCTCGGACTGGATGACGTAGCGGCCGAGCTGCGGCGCTTCCATTGAACCGAGCGCGGGCCTAGCGGCCCGCCTTGACCGCCCGAAAAACCGGTCCCCAGATCGGGTGGCCCGCTTCCGCGGGGGCGAGGTCCATGGCCGGGTCCACGGCGAGAGCCTTGCGGAACTCGTCGCGGCATTGGCGTTCCCGGCTCGAGACGCAGTGGATGAACGCGAGGTGCTTGTGCGCCGCTACCTTGTCCCGGTCGCCGAGCCCCTTGTCCAGGGCGCTCTGCAGGTTCTTCGCCGACTCGGCGTAGTCGCCGTTGTCGTATTGCTTCAGCCCGGTGGTGAACGCCGCCTGACCTTTGGCGGGCTGGAATAGGTCGCGAATGTCGCGCATCGGGTCGGACGAGCACGCGGCGAGAGCGGCGAACGCCACGGCGCTGATGAGCAGTCGAATCATCATCGGAATCTGTGCTGGATTCTTTTTGCTTCCCCGGCCTTCAAATTGACCTTCTCGACGTGGCTGGGAAAGGTCGAGTTACGGATCTCTATCGTATGCGACCCGGAGGGGATTTCAAGCTGGCGCAGCGGCGGGCTCACGCCGCGGCTCTTGCCGTCGATGACGATTTCCCCCCACGGCGTCACGGCCAGCTCGAGGCGGCCCGGACGGCCCGTGGCGCCAGGCGCCTCGGTCTTCTCGGCTGCGGGCGCCGCGACGGCCGCGACGGTCTCGGGACGCGGCACGAGCGTCAGCCGGGGCGGGGGAGCCGGGATGACCTGCGCCGCGGTCTGCTGGTCCATCACCGAGCGCGCCGCCATGCCGCTGCCGATCAAAGCGAGGAATACCACCGGGGCGGAGACGAGCGCGGAACGCCGCACGCCGAATGGGCCGCCGGCCGCGAACCAGCCGCCGACGCTCAGCGGCCCGATCATCCGCGACTCGGTCTGCGCCACGCGCCGCGCCGACGGCGTGCCGCCGACCACCGCGTAGACCTCGTGCTCGCGCACGTGCTTGTCGGTGCGTTGGCCTTCGTGCCGGAACAGGGCCTTGTAATCGCGCGACAGGCAGGACACGACCTCGTAGAACGAGCGCGACACGAGCAGCTGCCCGGGCCGCGAGAAGCTCATGACGCGCTGCGCGACGTTGATGCCGTCGCCGATGATGTTTACCTGGTCGTTCAGGTCTTTCACCAGCCGCACCGGGCCGAGGTTCACGCCGAGACGCACGGGGACGGTGCTCGCCATGTCGCGCACCGACATTGCGGCGAACAACGCGTCCTCGGGATCGCCCATGAAGGTGACCGCGGCGCCGTCGCCGGTGTCGAGAATGATGCGGTCGGCGGCCGCCACCTGGTCGAGCGCCTTGGCGAGCACCGCGTTGAACAACTGCTTGAGCTGCAGCTGCTCTGCGACCGGCTTCCTCGAGTACTCCACGATGTCGAGGAAGAGCACACTGCAGACGAGCGTGCGGCTGGAGCTCTCCATCACGGATCTTCGGCCGAATGCGGCGCGCAGGCCGCGACGGCGCTATTTTACGCGCATGCCGGGCTGCGCCCCGGCGTCCGGTGAAACGAGAAAAATGCCCGGTCCCTCACCCGACGCGGCGAGCACCATGCCCTCGGAGACGCCGAACTTCATTTTCCGCGGCGCAAGATTCGCCACCACGACCGTCAGCCGGCCTTCGAGCTTCTCGGGAGCGTACGCCGACTTGATTCCGGCGATCACCGTGCGCGTGCCATCGCCCATGTCGAGGGTCAGCTTGAGCAGCTTGTCCGCCCCCTCGAGCGCCTCGGCGCGCGCGATTTTCGCCACGCGCAGATCCAGCTTGTTGAAATCGTCGATGTTGATCGTCTCGCTCACGGCGTGCTCCTTTGCCTCGAACAGCTGATCCAGCTGTTTTTCTTCCACCCGATTCAGCAGATGCCGGTATTCGTTGATGCGGTGGCCTGCCGGAAGCAGCGTTCCGGCGTCTGACCACTGCAGCGGCGCCAGGTTGAGGAACCGCTCGGCCTCGGCCGCAGTTTGCGGCAGCACCGGCTTCAGGTAGATCGTCAATAGCCTGAAGAGATTGATCGCGACCGAGCAGACCTGCTGCAGCTCCTGCTCCGCGCCGGGCTGCTTGGAAAGCTCCCATGGTTTGTGCTCGTCGACGAACTGGTTCGCGGCGTCCGCGAGTGCCATGATTTCCCGCAGCGCCTTGCCGAACTCGCGCTGCTCGTAGAGCGACGCAATTTCGCCGGCCTTGGCGCCGAATGCGAAGTCCTGCCGCGCCGCAGCCAGCCGGCCGCCGAATTTCCGGTTGATGAACACCGCGCAGCGGCTGGCAATGTTGACGTACTTGCCGACCAGGTCGCTGTTGACGCGCGCCATGAAATCGTCGGGCTTGAAGTCGAGATCCTCGACGTTGGCGTTCAGCTTGGCCGCGATGTAGTAGCGCAGCCACTCGGGGTTCATGCCGATTTCGAGGTAGCGCAGCGGGCTGATGCCGGTGCCGCGCGACTTCGACATCTTGTCGCCCGACACGGTGATAAAGCCGTGGACGTAGACGTGGTCGGGCACTTTGTAGGGCTTGCCCGCGTACTTCAGCATCGCCGGCCAGAACAAGGTGTGGAAGTAGATGATGTCCTTGCCGATGAAATGGATCTGCTCGGTCTTCGGGTCCTGCAGCAGCTTCTCGAAATCCAGGCCCTGCTTCGCGCAATAGTTCTTGAAGGACGCCAGGTAGCCGACCGGCGCGTCGAGCCAGACGTAGAGGTATTTCTCTTCCTTGATGTCCGGGATGCGGATGCCGAAGTAGGGCGGGTCGCGCGAGATGTCCCAGTCGGCGAGCGCCCGGTCGCCGGTGCCTTCGAGCCACTCCTTGGCCTTGTTGACGACCTGCGGCTGCAGCCGGCCCGGCGCCTCGAGCCACTGCTTGAGGAAGGCGCGGCATTTCGGATCGGACAGCCTGAAGAAATGGTGCTCCGAGCTCCTCAGCACCGGGGCCGCGCCCGAGAGCGTCGAATACGGGTTTTTCAGCTCCGTGGCGGTGTACACCGTGCCGCAGTTCTCGCACGCGTCGCCGTACTGGTCCTTCGCGCCGCAGTTGGGGCATTCGCCCTTGATGTAGCGGTCGGCGAGGAATATGCCTTTCACCGGGTCGTAGAACTGCTCCACCGGCTTGGTGTAGACGAGGCCCGCGGCCTTCAGCTTGCGGTAGATGTCCTGCGAGAGCTCGGTGTTCTCCGCGGAATGCGTGGAGTGCCAGTTGTCGAAGCCGATATGAAAGCCCTCGAGGTAGCGCCCGCGCCCCCTGGCGATCTCGGCGACGAAGACCTCGGGGGATTTGCCCGCCCTTTCCGCCGCCAGCATGATGGGCGCGCCGTGCGCGTCGTCGGCGCCCATGAAATGCACCTCGTGGCCCTGCATCCGCTGGAACCGCACCCAGATGTCGGCCTGGATGTACTCCATCATGTGGCCGATGTGGAACGGCGCGTTCGCGTACGGGAGCGCGGTGGTGACGAAGAGCCTGCGGGAAGCCATGAGTGAGGCGGGACTACTCGGGAAAGGGTCAATTTTAGCTTACACTTTGAAGATGCCTCTCAGTGACGCGGACGTTCAAGGCGTCCTCAAGCAGCTCGTCGACCCGAATACCGGCAAGGACTTCGTAACCACGCGCTCGGCGCGCAACGTGAAGCTCTCCGGCAACGACGTCTCGCTGGACATCGAGCTCGGCTACCCGGGCAAGAGCCAGCACGAGCCGATTCGCCGCCAGGTCGTCCAGGCCCTGAAGCGGGCGGGCGCCGCGAACGTCGCGGTGAGCCTGAGCTCCAAGGTGGTCGCGCACGCCGTGCAGCGCGGCGTCAAGCTGATCCCCGGCATCAAGAACGTCATCGCCGTCGCCTCCGCTAAAGGCGGCGTCGGCAAGTCCACCACCGCGGTGAACCTCGCGCTGGCGCTGGCAGCCGAAGGCGCCTCCGTTGGGGTGCTTGACGCCGACATCTACGGGCCCTCGCAGCCGATGATGCTCGGCATCGCCGGCCGGCCGGAGTCGAGGGACGGCAAGTCGCTCGAGCCGATGGAGGGCCACGGCTTGCAGGCGATCTCGATCGGCTTTCTCATCGACGTCGACACGCCCATGGTCTGGCGTGGCCCGATGGTGACGCAGGCGCTCGAGCAGCTGCTGAAGGACACGCGCTGGCGAGACCTCGACTACCTGGTGGTCGACCTGCCTCCCGGTACGGGCGACATCCAGCTGACGCTCGCCCAGAAGGTGCCGGTGACCGGCGCCGTCATCGTCACCACGCCGCAGGACATCGCGATCATCGATGCCCGCAAAGGCCTCAAGATGTTCGAGAAGGTCGGCATTCCGATCCTCGGCGTCGTCGAGAACATGTCCTTCCACGTCTGTCCGCAGTGCGGCCATCGCAGCCACATCTTCGGCTCCGGCGGCGCCGAGAAGATGAGCCGCGACTACGGCACCGAGCTGCTGGGCCA
>DATILQ010000219.1:0-2568 GCA_035476235.1 Burkholderiales bacterium | reverse complement strand
ATGACCACTTCGTCGGTATGTCCATGGTGCAAACGCGCTTTTCCAGCGCGCCGCAGCGGCTCGCCAAAGCGTTTCTGCTGTGCCGCACACAGAACAGCCTTTTGGTCCGCGGCGCGCCGATGGGCTGAGAGAGCCGTGGTGTCGGGCTTGCTAAGCGTCGATGACCTTCGGAATGGCGCTGGCGAAGCGTGCACGCTTTTCCCAGGGGTCAACTCGCCTGCGCCGGTACCGTTCTCTCAAAAATCTGCCGCCGTTGCGCCCGGGGAGCACCCTAGCGAGCTCGCCGAGTTGTTCGACGACTCCTGATCGCGTGTTCCGATTGCCAGGCGGTGCGACGTGATGGGCCAGATGCGCAGTTTCGGTCAGCTCGGCGATCTCGCGGTCGAGTGCGGCCAGGTCGAGACCGAGCTGCCCGAGACGCTGCGCGGGCCGCATGCTCTCTTCGGGGCCTTCGACTCGTCGGCGAGTGCGCTGATGGCGCGCGCCAGGCTCTGCCGGACCTCGGTCATCGGGGCCCGCGAGCTGTCGCCCGGCAATCCATGGATCGCCGGGCAAGCAACGGACATCATCCGCGCCCGGCCGTCAGTCGGCGGCCCTGAGGCAGGTGCTCCCCCCGAGCGAGCGGCAGGCGGTGGCAAGGCACCAGACGACCGTTCTTGGCGACCGCCGAGGACGCGCTCGGAGCCGTCCGCTGCGGACACGGGAGAGGGGTGCTGACCATACCAAATCGGGCTGGTCAAGAGCACTTTTGGCCCGAAAAGGCGAGGTTTCGGGCCCTGAGGCGGGCGAAAACCGTGTTTTGGAGCCGTTCCAGGTAGTCTGGAGAGGCTCCCCGTCCGCCGGGCGACCGCCGGTCGAGGCGGGCGGCCCCCGGTCGAGCCGCCCGGCGCTCCATGCCACAAGCCGAGGTGGGGAAAACCCTTATCCTGTAGTGGAATGCGCGCCCCCAAGGCGGGACGTGTCGTAGGGCCGCCTTTCGCTGCCGGGATTAAGGCTGCTCGGCCAGGAGCCGGCGTAGCTCGGTCTTCAGCACCTTGCCGTAATTGTTTTTTGGCAACATCTCGACGAAGCGGTAATCGCGCGGGCGCTTGAAGCGGGCGATGCGATCGAGGCAGAGGGCGTCGAGTTCCGCCGCCGCGACCGCGGCGCCCGGACGCTGCACAAGAAAGGCGACAACCTCCTCACCCCAGTCTGGATGCGGCCGGCCAACCACCGAGACCTCAACTAGGTCGGGGTGGCACAACAACACCTCCTCGATCTCGCGCGGGTAGATGTTGCTGCCGCCGCTGATGATCATGTCTTTTGAACGGTCACGCAACGTCAGCAGACCGTCTTCGCCCATGCTGCCGAGATCGCCGGTATGGAGCCAGCCACCACGCAGCGTCTCGGCATTGGCCTCAGGGTTTTGCCAATAGCCGTCCATGACGCAGTCGCTGCGCGTGATGACCTCGCCGATCTCGCCGGGCGGCACGTTGTGGTCGACTTCATCCACGACTCGCACGAGCACGCCGCTGCGCGCATAACCGCACGAGGCCAGCCGCTCCCGCCAGCGCGGATGGGCGCTGTCGGCATGCAGGCGCTGCGAGAGACCGGTAATTGTCATCGGCGATTCGCCCTGGCCGTAGAGTTGGTAGAGGCGCGACCCGAATATCTCCAACGCGCGCTCCAGATCAGCCACATACATCGGCCCGCCGCCGTAATAGATCGTGCGCAGGTTGCCGAGGTCCGCGGCGCTGACCTCGGGCGCGTGGACGAGTCGGGCCAGCATCGTCGGGGCGGCGAACATGGAGACCTGGCGGTGCCGTTGCACCGCATCGAGAACGGCGGGCACGTCGAAATGCGGCAGCACTATTTGGTGCGCCCCTTTCAACAGGAACGGCAGCGCATAGAGCCCGGCTCCGTGCGACACGGGCGCGGCAAGGAGATGGATGTCACGCTCGTCTAGAAGATCGATGTCGGCGTAGTAGCACTGGCTCGCAAATAGCAGGTTGCGGTGAGTCAACACCGCGCCTTTCGGCCTCCCCGTCGTGCCCGAGGTATAGAACAGCCAGGCGCGGTCGGTTGGCGTAGACGTAGCCGGCTCGGGGCACAAGGGTTCGCCGCTGGCGAGCAGCGCATCATAGGCTCCGCTGCGCGTCGAGATCACCCGTTCGAGCGCAGCGACCGAGGCTTCCAGCGGCGCGAGAGCCTCGGCCAAGGTTGGCGTCGCGACCAGCAACCGCGCGCCCGAATCTTCAGCGATGTATTCGACCTCGCGCGGATGCAATCGGGCATTGGCCGGAACCGCGCATAGCCCAGCCGTCCAGCACGCGAACAACAGTTCGAAGAACTCGCTGCAATTCTCTAGCGCCAGCAGCACGGGGTCGCCAGGAGCTAGCCCATACGCGCGCAATCCACCGGCCAACCGAGTAATGCGCTCCGCCAGTTCGGCAGCGCAGCACGATTGCTGCAGCTTCGAACGACCACCTCCTCGCCCCACGCCACCGGGAAACGGCCACCAGCACTAAGCGCGTCGCGGGCAAGCGCCGGGGGCGCCGACGACGGCGAGTGACCGCTCGGGGACGGACC
>DATILQ010000218.1:0-4632 GCA_035476235.1 Burkholderiales bacterium | reverse complement strand
TCGAACATCGTCGAGAACGGCAGGCCGATCGGGCTCGCGGACGCCGGCCAGAGCTGGCACACCGACATGTCCTACAGCAAGACCATCGCCTTCTGCAATGTCCTCTACGGCATCAGGATCCCGCAGCGCAACGGCGAGCCGCTGGGCAACACCGAGTTCTGCGACCAGCGCGCCGCCTACGACGAGCTGCCCGCCGCTCTCAGGAAAAAGCTGGAAGGAAAGACGGTGCTGCACGACTTCAACAAGTTCTGGGAGATGATGCGCCGCGAGAAAGGCAGCGCGCGCCCGGCGCTGACCGAGGCGCAGCGCAAGGCGAAGCCGCCGGTGTCGCACCCGATTTTCCTCCCCCACCCCATCACCGGGCGCAAGGCGCTCTACGCCAACCCGGGCTATTCGATGCGCATCAACGAGCTGCCGCGGAAGGAAAGCGACGCGATCCTCGAGTTCCTGTTCGAGCACCAGACCCAGCCGAAATTCCGCTTCGCGGCGCGCTGGCAGGTGGGCGACGTGCTGATGTGGGACAACCTGCGAACCATTCACAACGCCGTCGCGGACTACAGTGCCGATGAGCCCCGCCTGATCAAGCGCTGCCAGGTGATGGCGACGCGTTTCTTCACCGGGTAGAAAGGCGGGGCGGCGCGATGAAGTGGTGCCGGATCCAGCTCGACCGGGGTCCTGCCTACGGTGTCGTCGAAGGCGACCAGATCGCCATCCTGAGCGCGGCCCCCTTCGAGCGCCACGAGCGCACCGGCGAGCGCCATCCGCTCGCCAGGGCCAGATTCCTGCCGCCGGTGATCCCGCTCAACTTCTACGCCGCCGGCCTCAACTACCTCGCGCATATCGAGTGGGCGAACCGGCACCACGGCATGACGCTCAAGCCGCCGCAGCAGGCCGATATCGGCTACCGCTCCGCGAACGCGCTGGTCGGCAGCGGCGCCGACATCGTCATCCCGAGGGATTCGACCGGGCCGGTGGAGTTCGAGGGCGAACTGGTGGCGGTGGTGGGGAAAAAAGCCAAGCATCTCCCGGAGAGCGAGGCGCTCGGCTGCATCGCCGGCTATACGCTCGGCAACGACGTCAGCGAGCGCGCCTTCCAGCGCAGCGATCGCACCTTGTGGCGCGCCAAGAACATCGACACGTTCAAGCCGATGGGACCGCTCGTCGTCGGGGGCATCGACCCGATGGCGCAGAGAATCGGCGTTCGCATCAACGGCCGCACGGTGTCCGAATACGAAACCAAGAACATGATCTTCAGCCTCGCGCACTACATCGCGCGCATGACGCGCTACGTGACGCTCTACCCGGGCGACGTCCTGTGGATGGGTTGCGACGGGCCGACGCTGCCGGCCCTCGAGCACGGCGACCTGGTCGAGGTGGTCAACGACGCGATCGGCGTTCTCGCGAACCGCGTGGTGCGCGAGTCCTGAATCCGGAAGTTACTTCGCCGGGTAGCCTGCTTCGATCCAGGCGTGCAGGCCGCCCCGCAAGGGACGCACCCGCGTGTAGCCGCGGTCGATGAGCCTCTTGGCGGCGCGCGCCGCCGAAGCCTCGTTCGGGCAGTTGCAGTAGAAGATCACGTCCCGATCCGCAGGCAGGGAGTCGATCAGCTTCTCCAGCTCCTCGACCTCGAAAGCGAGCGCGCCGGGAATCGAGCGAGGGTCGAGCTTGCGGTCGGCGCGCGAGCGCACGTCGATGATCACCGGCTGCTTGCCCGAATCCATGAGATGACGCAGCTCCTCGGCGTTGATCCGGGCCATGCGCAGCATCCTGTAGAAGCGCCGGCGCTCCCACCATTTAAACGCTATGTAAGCCGCAAGGAGCGCGCCGACCGCCTGCAGCGCCATGACGCCGAGATCCTGCAGGCGGCCGACCAGGCGCTCGATCTGCGCGTGGAACAGCATCCCGAGCGCGATCGGCGCGGCCGCCCAGAGCGCCGTGCCGGCGCCGCTCAGAAGCAGGAAAGACCGCCACGGGATACGCATCGCTCCGGCGAGCGGCGGAGCGATGGTGGCGAGACCGGGAATGAACTTACCGAGAGCCAGGGTGAGCCCGCCCCAGCGCTCGAAGTGGTTCTCGGTCTGGCGGACGCACGAATCGGGCGACAGCGAGATGCGGCAAAGGGTGGTCATGACGCGGCGCCCGTATAGCCGGCCCGCGATGTACCAGGCGGAATCCCCGATCATGGAGGCGGCGAAGGCCACGCCGAGGACCGCGGGCGCGGAAAGCGTTCCGTCTGCCGCAAGCGCGCCGGCGACGATCAGCGTCGGGATCGCGGGCAGCGGCACGCCGAGCTGCTCCAGCAGCACGTTGGCGAAGATCAACGCCAGCCCATGCCGCGCGATCAGCTCAAACATGTCGCTATCCTAAAACCTGCGACCGACAAAAACCGGAGGGCGCCCTAACGAGCCAGCAACTGTGCGATCTGTTCGTTTTGTTCTTTGAGTTTCTCGAGCTCGGCGCGGATGGCTGCGAGCTGGAAGTTCCCGGTGAAGTCCAGATCGTCTTCGTCGACCATGGGCACCGACTCGACCGCGCCGCTGCGCTCCAGACAGCTAAGGCAGTCTTCAATGTCTTCCTCGGACCAGCCTTGAAGGGATGCGCGCACTACGGCGCCATGAACACCTTTGTCGACCAGGGCGAGCACGCGCTGCTGCTCGGGAGAAATCCGCGGGTCCCGGGTCTGCCATGCCCGCTCACCGGCCCAGGTACGTCGGTAAATCCGGTCGCCTTGCGCCATTTGCGAATGATGCGCCCGTCGCGGGAAACAGCGTAGCCCCTTGAAATATTTTTACAAAGTGCAGGATTTCATGTCTTGCGCCGCTTCCCGGTGACGCCCGACTCGGCGATGACGACGGGGATCTCGGTGAAGTTCTGCGGCGCCATCACGTGCGCCCCGGCGACGCCCGGGATCTCGGCGAGCTCCCGCAGGACCTCGACGCAGATCCGGTTGCCTTCGGCCTTCGGATCGCGCGCCCTCTCGAGGCGCGCGACCTGCGCGTCGGTAATGAGCGTGCCGTACAGCTTCTCCCGCATCCAGCGCGCCGAGTGCGCCGACGGGATCGGCGCCACGCCGATCAGGATCGGCAGGCGCTGGGCAATGCCGCTGTCGAGGAGCCGCCTGGCGTAGCGCCGCGCGACCGCCACGTCCATGCAGAACTGCGTCTGGACGAAATCGGCGCCGGCCTCGAGCTTGGCGCGCAGCGCCTTCGGCTCCCAGTGGAGCGGCGGATCGATGGGCATGTCGGCCGCGCCCAGCACCAGCTTGAGGCCTCCCTTGACCTGCGTGCCGGAGGGAAGGCGCTGCTCCGCGCGCATCCGGTGCGCCATGGCAAGCAGTCCGCGGCTGTCGAGGTCGAACACCGCCTTCGCCTCGGGCTGGTCGCCCAGCTTCGGATCGTCGCCCGCGAGGCACAGCACGTTGCGGATGCCGAGGGAGACCGCGCCGAGCAGATCGCCCTGCAGCGCGAGGCGGTTGCGGTCGCGGCAGGTCATCTGGAAGATGGGCTCGATCCCGTTCTGGACGAGGAAATGCGCGGCGGCGAGGCTGGAGAGGTGGACCCTGGCGCCGGCCCCGTCGGTCACGTTGACCGCCGTGGCAAGACCCTTGAGCGGCAGCGCGCGCGAGATGAACTCGGCCGGATCGGTCGACACGGGAGGCGTGATCTCCGCCGTGACGACGAAATCGCCGCTCTGCAGCCTGGTGAGCAGGTTGCTTGCCATCCTATGATCGCAGGGTGCCGGAACTGCCCGATCTTACTGTTTACCTGGAAAGCCTGGCGGCGCGGATTGCGAACCGGCGACTCGCGCGCATCCGGCTGCTCAACCCCTTCCTCCTGCGCACCGCCCTGCCGCCGATCGCTCGCGTCGAGGGGAAGAAGGTCCTGAACTTACGCAGGCTCGGCAAGCGGATCGTCATCGAGCTCGAAGGCGACCTCTATCTGGTGCTGCACCTCATGATCGCCGGGCGGCTGCGCTGGATCGAAGGCACCAGCAAAACGCCCGCACGCATCACCCTGGCGCGGTTCGAATTCGACAACGGCGTGCTTGCTTTCACCGAAGCCGGCACCAAGCGGCGGGCTTCGCTGCACCTGGTGGAGGGCAAGGCAGCGCTCGACGCCATGAATCCGGGAGGCATCGAAGTAATGGAGGCTGATCTGAAAACATTCCGGCAAAGGCTGATCGGGGAGAACCACACGCTGAAGCGCGCCCTCACCGATCCCCGTCTGTTCGCAGGCATCGGCAACGCCTATTCCGACGAGATCCTGCATCGCGCACGCCTTTCGCCTGTAGCGCTCACCGGGCAGCTGACGCCGGAACAGATTGCGCGCCTGTTCAGCTCAACCAGAGAAGTGCTTGGCCAATGGACCGAGCGCCTGCGCGCCGATGCCGGCGCGGGCTTTCCCGAGAAGGTCACCGCGTTTCGCGAAGGCATGGCGGTGCATGGGCGCTACGGCAAGCCCTGTCCGGTGTGCGGCGCTCCCGTGCAGCGCATCGTCTACGCCGAGAACGAGACCAACTACTGTGCGCGCTGCCAGACGGGCGGCAAGCTGCTTGCCGACCGGGCGCTGTCGCGGCTGCTCAAGAAAAGCTGGCCGCGCTCCATCGACGAGCTGGATTAGTGGCTGCAATCCG
>DATILQ010000217.1:0-6183 GCA_035476235.1 Burkholderiales bacterium | reverse complement strand
ATCTCGCGCGTCTCGCGGGTCGGATATTGCGCGCACTTGATGCTGACGCTCGGCGCAGCTTCGCGCAGCTCTCGCAGGAGCGGCGGGAGGAAAACCATTTCGCCGATATCGGGCGTGCAGATGTGAAACGTGCGCTCGGCCTTGGCAGGATTGAACTTGGTCTGCGCGCTGAGGGTTTGCTCCAGGATTTCGAGCGCGCTGCGGATCGTGACCGACAGGGCGAGCGCGTGCTCGGTGGGCTTCATGCCGTGGCCGGCGCGCACGAACAGCGCGTCGTCGAAATGCGCCCGCAGCCGCGTGAGCGCATTGCTCATCGCGGGCTGCGACAGGCCGATCGCCTCGCCCGCCGCGGTGAGATTGCCGTGCCGCACAATCGCATCGAAGACGCGCAGCAAGTTCAGGTCCAGCGAGGACAGATCCATGCTTGCTCCTCCTCGCAGGGAGGATAGCGCGAAATCCATCCGGTCAATGGCGCCTATTCATGAACCCGGCTTCATTCCGATCAGCGCGGCGCGTAGCGTGCTTTAACTGATGAGGAGGAGCACGCCGTGAACATCCGCACCGCATTGCTGGCCGCCCTAGCGCTCGCCAGCACGCCCCCCTGGGCGGCAGACAAGATCACCATCGGCTTTCTCACCACGCGCACCGGCCCGCTCTCCGGTATCAGCGGCGAGAAGCTCGAGGGCTTCCAGCTCTACTTGAAGACCACCGGCGGCAAGCTCGGCAGGCTGCCCGTGGAAGTGATCGTCGCCGACGACCAGAACAACCCCGACGCGGGCAGGCAGGCGTTCGAGCGCCTCGCCAAGCGCGATCGCGTCGACGTGCTGACCGGCATCATGTTCTCGAACGTGATCCTGTCGGTGGCGCCGGCGGCGGTGCAGAGCAAGATCTTTTTCATCAATTCGAACGTGCAGCCCTCGGAGCTCGCCGGCGAGCGCTGCAACCCGTACATCTTCAACACCGCCTACCAGAGCGACGACACCGACGAGGCCGTGGGCCGCTACGTGACCGAGCGCGCGCACAAGAACGTCGCGCTGCTCGCGCCGAACTTCCCCGCGGGACGCGACCACCTCAATGGCTTCAAGCGCGCCTACAAGGGAGCCATCGCGGTCGAGATCCTGCCCAAGGTCGGCCAGCTCGACTTCAGCGTGGAGATCGCCCAGATCCGCGCCGCCAAGCCCGATGCGGTGTTCGTGTTCCTGTTCGGCGGCATGGCGGTGAACTTCGTCAAGCAATATGCGCAAGCCGGACTCGCGAAGGAGATTCCCCTCTACGGCGCCGCCTCCACCCTCGAAGAGGATGTGCTGCGCGGCGCGGGCGAATCGGCGCTCGGCATGGTCAGCGCGTCGAACTGGAACGCGGATCTGGACAACCCCGCAAACAAGCGCTTCGTCGCGCTGCACGAGAAGGAATACAAGCGCCGGCCCTCGCTCTACAGCTTCCAGGGCTGGGACACCGCCGCCCTGCTCGACGCCGCGGTGAAGGACGTCGACGGCAAGATCGAGAACCGCGAGGCATTCCGCGCGGCGCTGCGCAAGGCGAGCTTCAGCTCGGCCCGCGGACCGTTCAAGTTCGGCCCGAACCAGGTGCCGATCCAGGACTGGTATGCGCGCCGCGTGGAAAAGGACGCGCAGGGCCAGGTGGTCAACCGCTACCTGCACACGGTGGTGCGCGGCCACGCCGACGCCTACGCGTCACAGTGCAAGATGTAAATGCTGTTCCTCGAGCAGACGCTGAACGCTCTGCAGCTCGGCCTGATGCTGTTCCTCATCGCGGCGGGCCTGACGCTGGTTTTCGGCATCATGGATCTCGTCAATCTCGCGCACGGCTCGTTCTACATGCTCGGCGCCTATGTCGCCGCGACCGTGGCGGCGAAATCCGGGTCCTTCGCCGCGGCCTTTCTCGTCGCTCTGGCGGCTGCGGCGGGTGTCGGCATGCTGGTGGAATGGCTGCTCCTGCGCAGGGTCTACGGGCGCGGTCACTTGAGCCAGGTGCTCGTCACGTTTGCGCTGATCCTGATCGCCAACGAAACCGTACGCTGGATCTGGGGCGCGAACCCGATCGACATGGGCGTGCCGCGCTCGCTCGCGGGATCGGTCGCGCTCGCGCCCGGACTCTCCTATTCGGAATACCGCCTCGCCATCATCGTCGCCGGCCTCGCGCTCGCGGCGGCGCTCTTCTGGATGGTGAACTGCACGCGCCTGGGCATCTGGATCCGCGCCGGCGCCTCCAACCGCGACATGGCGCGCGCGCTCGGCGTGGATACGAGCCGGCTCTTCACCCTGGTGTTCGGCCTCGGCGCGGCGCTCTCCGCGTTTGCCGGCGCCATGCTCGGGCCGATCCTCTCGGTGCAGGTCGGCATGGGGGAGGCGATCATCATCCTCGCCTTCGTCGTCGTGGTGATCGGCGGCATCGGCTCGGTGCGCGGCGCGCTGCTCGGATCGATCGTCGTGGCGGCGGTCGATACCTACGGGCGCGCGTTCCTGCCCTCGGCGCTCGGCGCCTTCCTGCCGCTCGACATCGCGACGCATCTCGGCCCCGGCCTGTCGCAGGTGTCGATCTTCGTCCTGATGGCGGCGATCCTCTTTTTCCGCCCGCGGGGCCTGATGCCCGCGACCGGGTGAAGCTCGGCGCAACGTGGTGGTTCGGCATCGTTGCGGTGGTGCTGCTCGTGCTGCTGCCGCCGATAGCCAGCTTCACGCAGCAGGAGTTCTACATCGGCGTCGCCACCCGGGTGCTCGCGTATGCCATTGCCGTCAGCAGCCTGAATCTCGTCCTCGGGCACGGCGGCATGCTGAGCCTTGCGCAAGGCTCGCTGCTCGGTGCGGGCGCCTACACCACGGCGATACTCACCGTGGAAGCGACCAAGGACGTCACCTTCCTTCCCGGTGCGACGAGCGCGTGGATCACCTGGCCGGCCGCCATGCTGGTCGGCGCGCTCCTCGGGCTCGCGATCGCCTCGATTTCGCTGCGCACGCGAGCGATCTTCTTCCTGATGATCACGCTCGCCTTCAACCAGATGCTCTACTACCTGTTCTTCTCTATGAAGGTCTACGGCGGCGACGACGGTCTCGGCATGGCCGCGCGCTCGGATTTGCTGCCGGGCCTGGCGCTGGAGAACGACACGGTGTTTTTCTACGTTGCTCTCGCGCTGTTCGCGATCTTCACCTTCGTGCAGCACCGGCTGGTGCACTCGCGCTTCGGGCGCGTGCTGGAGGGAATCCGCATCAACGAGCCGCGCATGCAGGCGCTCGGCTTCGACACCTACCGCTACAAGCTGGTGTGTTTCGCGATCGGCGGCGCCGGCAGCGGGCTCGCAGGCGCGCTGCTCGCGAACAAGAACCTGTTCGTCAGCCCCGGCCTGCTTGACTGGCTGCAGTCCGGCACGCTCCTCGTGATGACCATCCTCGGCGGCGTCGGCCAGCTGTGGGGCGGTTTGCTCGGCGCCGCCGCCTACCTCGTGATCGAGGAGCTGCTCTCCGCCTACACGCAGCGCTGGCAGATCGGGCTGGGCGTCGCGCTCATCGCCGTGACGCTTTACGCGCCGCGCGGACTCGGCGCGCTGTTCGTCCCCAGGCGCCCGTGAGCCCGGTCCTCGCCACAACGAGCCTGCGCAAGCGCTTCGGCGGAATCACGGCGACCGACGACGTCTCGCTCGACGTCGCGGCGCACGAGGTCCACGCGCTCATCGGGCCGAACGGCGCCGGAAAGAGCACGCTCATCGGCCAGCTTGCAGGCACCCTGCGCCCGGACGGCGGCACGATCCTGTGCAACGGGCTGGATGTGACTCACATGCCGGCGCACAAGCGCGTCGCCCATGGCCTTGCGCGCTCCTATCAGATCACGAGCACGTTCCGCGGCCTGACGGTGCTCGACAACCTGGTCCTTGCCGTCCAGGCCACGGCCGGCTCGAGCTTCCGCTTCTGGCGTCCGGCGAGCGCCGAAGCGTCCCTCTACGACCGTGCGCGGGAGGTCGCGGCGCTCGTCGACTTGTCCGCGCGCGAAGACGTGCTGGTCGACCACCTTTCGCACGGCGAGGAGCGCCAGCTCGAGGTCGGGCTGGCGCTGGCGAGCAGGCCCCGTGTCCTGCTTCTCGACGAGCCGATGGCGGGCATGGGCAAGGAAGAATCGGCGCGCATGCTGCACCTGATCGAGCGACTGCGCTCATCCACCACGGTGCTGCTGGTGGAGCACGACATGGCCGCGGTGTTTCGCCTCGCCGACCGCATTACCGTGCTGGTGTACGGGCGGGTCATCGCCAGCGGCAAGCCGGACGAGATCCGGCGCGACCGCGAGGTGCGCGAAGCCTACTTGGGAGCCGCCGCGTCGTGACGGTCCCCTTCATGGAAGTGAACGGCGTCAGCGCGAGCTACGGCAAGAGCCGCGTGCTGCACGACATTTCGCTCGCCGTCGGGCCCGGCGAGGTCGTCGGCTTCCTCGGACGCAATGGAATGGGCAAGACGACCACGATACGCACCATCATGGGCTTGCTCGCGCCCGAGGGCGGCACGATCCGCTTGCGCGGCGAACGGATCGACGGCCTGCCCCCCCATCGCAGAGCAGCCGCGGGAGTCTCCCTGGTCCCGGAAGGAAGGCAGATCTTTCCGAACCTCACCGTGCGCGAGAACCTCATCGGCTTCGAGCGCGCCGCGGCGCTCGCTGGCCGCCGCAACTGGTGCGCGCAGCGCGTGTTCGAGCTCTTCCCGCGCCTCGCGGAGCGCGCCGGCCAGATGGGCAATCATCTTTCGGGCGGCGAGCAGCAGATGCTCGCCATCGGTCGCGCGCTGATGACGAACGCCGAGGTGCTGCTCGTCGATGAAGCGACCGAGGGGCTGGCCCCGCTCATCCGCGAGGAGATCTGGCGCTGCCTGCTGCTCCTCAAGCAAGAGGGCCACGCGCTGCTGGTCGTGGACAAGTACGTCGAGCGCCTGATCGAGATCGCCGACCGCCATTACATCATCGAAGCCGGCCGCATCGTCTGGGCGGGCTCGTCGGCCCAACTGGCGGGCGACCGCTCGCTCTGGGACCGGCATTTGAGCGTTTGAGCGCCGGCCCGATGCGGGAGTTCGACGAGCAGACCTTGACGCAAGCGGTGCTCGAGCGCGCCGCCGGCGCTCCAGACGCGCGCTTGCGCGGCATCCTCGAGAGCCTGATCCGGCATCTGCACGGGTTCGTCCGCGAAGTCCGTCCGAGCTGGGAAGAATGGCGCAGCGGCATCGAGTTCCTGACGCAGACGGGGCAGAAGTGCGACAGCAAGCGGCAGGAGTTCATCCTGCTCTCCGACACGCTCGGCGTCTCGATGCTGGTCGATCTCCTGGATTATGGAAAGCATCCCGGGTCGTCGGAATCAACGGTGCTCGGCCCGTTTTACGTCGAAGGCGCGCCCGAAATCCGCATCGGCGGAAGCATCGCTAAGCCGGGCACGCCAGGGGAGACCGCGATCGTCAGCGGCAGCGTGAAGTCGATCGACGGCGCGCCGGTGGCAGACGCGGTGCTCGACGTCTGGGAGAGCGGTACCGACGGGCGTTACGACGTGCAGAAGGAAGAAGGAACCAACCTTCGCGGCAGGCTTCGCGCCGATCCTTCCGGCAGGTTCTGGTTTCGCGCCATCATTCCGACGCCGTATCCGGTACCCACGGACGGCCCCGTCGGCGCCATGCTGAACGCAACCCGCCGGCACCCGATGCGTCCCGGTCACCTGCATTTCGCCATCAGGGCACCTGGCTACCGGCCGCTCATCACGCACTTGTTCACGAGCGCAGACGAGTACCTCGATTCAGACGCCGTCTTCGCCGTGAAGCAATCCCTGGTCGTCGAATACGAGCGCATCGTCTCGGCGGAGACAGCCGCGCGATTCGGGCTTGCGGGCCCGTTCTTGCAGGTCAGCTACGACTTTGTCCTCGTGCCCGAGTAATCCAACCCCCAACGCCCCGAAGGAGGAGCCCCGATGCCTACCGCAACAAAAAATACGAGCCGGACCGAGCACCTGCTGGCGCTGATGAGAGAGGGCGACGATCTCTTCAACGCGCGCGACTGGCAGGCGTTGGACGAGGTCCACCACCCGGACATGATCGCGCACATCCCGCGCAGCGCAAAGCCGATCTACGGAAGGGAGCCACACGGCGCGGCGATGCAACAGCTGGTGCGGATGTTTCCCGACATCCGCGTGCACACCCCGTACCC
>DATILQ010000216.1:0-19121 GCA_035476235.1 Burkholderiales bacterium | reverse complement strand
AGCGGCGCGACCATCAACCTCGTGGCAAGCGGAGAAGGCCCGCCGGTGCTGCTGCTCCATGGCTACCCGGAGACGCACGCCATGTGGCACAAGGTCGCGCCGAGGCTCGCGCGCGAGTACACCGTGGTCTGCCCCGACCTGCGCGGCTACGGCGACTCGTCGAAGCCGAAGGGACTTGCCGATCACTCGAACTACTCGAAGCGCGCCATGGCGGCCGACATGGCGCAAGTCATGGCGGCGCTGGGACACGACCGGTTTCACGTCGTCGGGCACGATCGCGGCGGCCGTGTCGGCCACCGCCTGGCGCGCGATCACGTCAGGCGCGTGCGCAGCCTGACCGTGCTCGACATCTCGCCGACGCTCAAAATGTACGAGAGCACGGACATGCAGTTCGCGAGGGCGTACTACCACTGGTTCTTCCTGATCCAGCAGGCGCCGCTGCCCGAGCGGATGTTGGCCGGGCTTGGGCCGTTCTATATCTTCAAGCGCCTGGGTCGAGGGAAGTCGGGTTTGAAGCATTTTTCCAGGAAAGCAATGGCCGAATACGTCCGCGCCTTCAAGGACCCGCGCACCATCCACGCCACCTGCGAGGACTATCGCGCCGCGGCGAGCATCGACCTGATTCACGACCGGCGGGACTTGCGAAAGAAGCTGAAGATGCCGGTGCTCGCACTCTGGGGAAAGCATGGGGTGATCGAGGCGCTTTTCGACTGCCTCGCCGACTGGCGCGAGGTGGCCACCGACGTGCGCGGCCGCGCCTTGAACTGCGGGCACTTCATTCCCGAGGAAAAGCCCGCGGAGCTGGTCGCCGAGCTGCGCAGATTTCTGAAAGACCTTTGATTTCAGTCCTCTACGTCGCGCTTGCGGCCGTGATAAAAAACATGTTCAATGAAGGCGTTACGGCGCATTGCTAAGAAGGGTCTTAAAGAACCTCTGGAATGCTCGGCAGGCCGCTCCCAAATCAGTCCGCGCCGCATCCCCCGGCAGTACCCGCAGCAGCCAATCCATGGCACAGCCCCATTCCACGGAGGTACTGAACTTTGCTAAAGCCCTATGATGTCGAGCAGGCCGCCCAAGCAGAATCGTCTTCCTTCTCCCCTGTCGTGACCCCGAAGCATCCCCGAGCGCCGCGCAAGCCGAAAGTGAAGAAGCTGTTCGTCCTCGACACCAACGTGCTGATGCACGACCCGACGAGCCTGTTTCGCTTCGACGAGCACGACCTGTACCTGCCGATCGCCACGCTGGAGGAGCTCGACCAGCACAAGCGCGGCCTTTCCGACGTGTCGCGCAATGCGCGGCAGGCGAGCCGCTTTCTGGATGAAATCGTTTCCACGGCGGTCGAGGACATAAAGACCGGGCTGGTCATCAAGACGAAAGAGGGGCAGCAATCGAAGGGGCGCCTGTTCCTGCAGACCGAGGCGATGAACGGCGAGTTGCCGGCGACGCTTGCCTCGGGCCGGACCGACAACCAGATCCTGTCGGTGGTGCGCACGCTGCAGGGCCGCGAGCCGAGCCGCGAGGTGGTGCTGGTGTCGAAGGACATCAACATGCGCATCAAGGCGCGCGCGCTCGGGCTCGCCGCCGAGGACTACGCCAACGACAAAGTGCTCGAGGACGCCGACCTGCTCTACACCGGTCTGCGCCGCCTGCCGAAGGACTTCTGGAACACGCACGGCCGCGACGTCGAGTCCTGGAAGAAGGAAGGCCATACCTACTACCGCGTGCGCGGCCCGCTGGTGCCGAAGCTGCACGTCAACGAATTCGTGTTCGACGAGTCGGGCGACAAGCCGCTCTACGCCCTGGTGAAGGAGACCTCGGGCCGCCTGGCGGTGCTCGAGACGCTGCGCGACTACACCCACGCGAAGAACTCGGTGTGGGGCATCACGGCGCGCAACCGCGAGCAGAACTTCGCTCTCAACCTGCTGATGAACCCGGCGGTCGACTTCGTCACGCTGCTCGGCCAGGCCGGCACCGGCAAGACGCTGCTCGCGCTCGCCGCGGGCCTCACCCAGGTGCTCGACGAGAAGCGCTACTCCGAGATCATCATGACGCGCGTCACCGTGCCGCTCGGCGAGGACATCGGCTTCCTGCCGGGCACCGAGGAGGAGAAGATGCAGCCCTGGATGGGCGCGCTGGAGGATAACCTCGATGTCCTGAATGCCTCCGACGAGTCCGGCGGCGAGTGGGGGCGCGCGGCGACGCGCGACCTGGTGCGCTCGCGCATCCGCATCAAGTCGCTCAACTTCATGCGCGGCCGCACCTTCGTCAACAAGTGGCTGATCATCGACGAAGCGCAGAATCTGACGCCGAAGCAGATGAAGACGCTGGTGACGCGCGCCGGTCCCGGCACCAAGGTCGCGTGCCTGGGCAACATCGCCCAGATCGACACGCCGTACCTGACCGAGGGTAGCTCGGGCCTCACCTACGTAGTGGACCGCATGAAGGACTGGACGCACGCCGGGCACGTGACGCTCGCGCGCGGTGAGCGCTCGCGCCTGGCCGACCACGCGGCCGACGTCTTGTAAGGAATAAGTCAGCTTCTTTTTCTGTTACCCTTCGGCCCTTCTTTTTCCGGAAAGACCTTGATGATCCCCAACGCCCGTTGCATGGCCGCACTCGCGGCGCTGCTCCTCTGCTTCAACGTAGCGGCACAACAGAAGTTCGAGCCGCAGGTCGGCCAGGCCGGCAAGGACGTCATCTGGGTGCCGACGCCCGACGATGTCGTCGACCGCATGCTGACCATGGCGCAGGTGACGCCGAGCGACTTCGTCATCGACCTGGGCTCCGGCGACGGCAAGATCGCGATCCTTGCCGCCCGCAAATTCGGCGCGCGCTCTCTGGGCATCGAGTACAACCCGGATATGGTGAAGCTGTCGCAGAGCAACGCCCAGGCCGCGGGCGTTGCCAGCAAGGCGAGCTTCCGCAACGCCGACATCTTCGCCAGCGACTTCAGCCAGGCCAGCGTCATCACCATGTACCTGCTGCCCGGCCTCAACATGAAGCTGCGCCCGCAGATCCTGTCGATGCGCCCCGGCACGCGCGTGGTATCGCACTCGTTCACCATGGAGGACTGGGAAGCCGACGAGATCTCCACCGTCGATGGGCGGCGCGCCTATTTCTGGCTGGTGCCGGCCAACGTCATGGGCAGCTGGACGCTGGAAAGCAACGGCCAGAAGACCGACCTGACCCTCGAGCAGACCTTCCAGAAGATCAACGGCACGGTCGCCCTCGGCGCGGTGCACGGCGGCCTGCGCGATCCCAGGCTGCGCGGCGCCGGCATCAGCTTCGCGTTCGTCGACGGCGACGGCGTGCGGCGCGACTACACGGGGCGCGTCAACGGCAGCCGCATGGAAGGCAGCTTCCGCGACGAGAAAGGCCAGGAAGGCCGCTGGACGGCGTCTAAGAAGTAACCAGCTTCTTGTGCGAGCCGTCGCAGAACGGCTTGTTGCCGCTGTGCTTGCAGCCGCACAGCCACATCTTCTGCGCCTCGCTGATATTGAACTTGACCGGCGAGAATTCGGAGCCCTTGTGCGAGCCGTCGCAGAACGGCTGGCGCTTGGAGCGGCCGCAGGCGCACCACCAGTAGTCTCCCGGGGCAAGCTCTACGGCGTACGGCGATTGTTGCGCGATCGTCGGGTCCGCCATCGCGTTCTCCCTGTTACGAGTACGAGCCGCCTTCCTGGTAGTTCTCGAACCTCGTGTGCTGGCCGCGGAACGTGAGCGTGACGGCGCCGATCGGGCCGTTGCGCTGCTTGAGTATGTTTACCTCGGCCTTGCCCTTTTCCGGTGAGTCCGCGTTATACACCTCATCGCGGTAGATGGCGAGAATGACGTCGGCGTCCTGCTCGATCGCCCCCGACTCCCGCAGATCCGCCATCTGCGGCCGCTTGTTCGGCCGCTGCTCTAGCGCGCGGTTGAGCTGCGACAGCGCCACCACCGGCACGTCTAGCTCCTTGGCCATCGCCTTCAACGAGCGCGAGATCTCGGAAATCTCGGTGGCGCGGTTTTCGCCCTGCGCGGTGGCGGCCATCAGCTGCAGGTAGTCGATGACGATCAAGCCGAGCTTCGAGTACTGGCGCTTGAGGCGCCGCGCCCTGGCGCGCACTTCGAGCGCGGTGAGCGCTCCGGCCTCGTCTATGTAGATCGGCGTCTCGTGGAGCTTGCCCATCGCCTCCGAGAGCTGGCTCCACTCCTTGTCGGAGAGCCGCCCGGTGCGCATCTTGTGCTGATCGACGCGCGAAATCGAGCCCAGCATGCGCATGGCGAGCTGAGTGCTGCTCATCTCCATGCTGAAGATCGCGACCGGCAGGCCGTTGTCGACGGCGACGTGCTCGGCGATGTTGAGCGCCAGAGCCGTCTTGCCCATGCTGGGGCGGCCCGCGATGATGATCAGGTCGCCCGGCTGCAGGCCGGCGGTCATGCGGTCGAGGTCGATGAACCCGGTCGGCACGCCGGTGACGTCGGACGGATTGTCGCGGTGGTAAAGGTGATCGATGCGCTCGAAGACGCGGGCCAGCACCGGCTTGATCTCGAGCAGGCCCTGCCCGAGGCGGGCGCCCGACTCGGCGATCTGGAAGATCTTGGATTCGGCCTCGTCGAGCAGCAGGCCGATTTCCCTGCCGGTGGGGTTGAGCGCGTTCTCGGCGATCTCGGTGGCGACCTGCGCCAGGCGTCGCTGGACCGAGCGCTCCCGCACCAGCTCGGCGTAGCGCCGGATATTGAGCGCGCTCGGCGTATTCTGCGCCAGCGCGCCGAGGTAGGCCGGCCCGCCGGTGCGGTCCTTGTCCTCGCTCGCCTCGATCGACTCGGAAACCGTGACCACGTCGGCCGGCCTGGCGGCCTCCACCAGCTTGGCGATGTGGCGCCAGATGCGGCGGTGGTCGTCGCGGTAGAAATCGTCGGCGCCGACGAGGTCGGCGACGCGGTCGAAAGCGTGGTTGTCGAGCAGCAGCGCGCCGAGCAGCGACTGCTCCGCCTCTACCGAGTGCGGCGGGACCTTGAGCGCGAGCAGCTGAGGATCGGCGCTCTCTTGACGTGCTGTCTGCTGTGCAAGTGCCATTTCTTCGTGGTCGATGAAGCGCGCAACATCATCACCCGCACCGCTCGCCTTGTCAAAACAGACCCTGTGAACTACTTGTGATTAACCTGTGAGGAGGCTGTTAGCTTTCCCCCTGCACGGATACCGTGATGGTGACGGTGACATCGGTATGCAGCGCGATCTGGATAGGGTAATCGCCGACTTGCTTCAACGGCCCCTGCGGCATCCTGATCTGCGCGCGCTCGACCTCGTGACCCTGCTTTTGCAGCCCCTCGACGATGTCGTAATTGGTCACCGAGCCGAACAGGCGCCCGTCGACGCCCGCCTTCTGCGCGATCTGCAGCTTGAAGCCCTCGAGCTTCACGCCGCGCTCCTGCGCCTTGGCGAGCTGCTCGGCCTGAGCCTTCTCCAGATCGGCGCGCCTCGACTCGAAGGCCTTCAGGTTCTCCTGCGTCGCGCGCTTGGCCTTGCCGTGCGGAATCAGGTAGTTGCGCGCGTAGCCGTCCTTGACCTTCACCACGTCGCCGAGATTGCCGAGGTTGGCGACCTTTTCCATGAGGATCACTTGCACGGCGCTCTCCTCAATGCAGATCGGTGTACGGCAGCAGCGCGAGGAAGCGCGCGCGCTTGATCGCCTCGGACAGCTGCCGCTGGTAGCCGGCCGCGGTGCCGGTGATGCGCGCCGGAATGATCTTGCCGGTCTCGTTGATGAAGTCCTTCAGCATCTCGACATCCTTGTAGTCGATCCACTCCACCTTCTCGGCCGTGAAGCGGCAGAACTTGCGGCGGCGGAACAGCGCCCGCTGCCCCTTGTCCTTCTTGTCCTTGGCGAACTTGCCTTTGCCCTTGCCTTTACCTCTGCGCGGCGGCGGCATCCTCAATCTCCCTCAATGAATTCGACGTTGGTTACGTGCAGCACCAGTCTTTTCGATCGCTTGCTCTTCGCGGCGAGAAAGCCATGCAGCTTGATTTCGGCATTCAGGCTCGCCTTTGCCAGCAGCCGGGCCTGGGCTTCAAACGCGATCCCCGCGATCTCGGCATTGATCCTGCGCCTTGCGCCCGCCTCGTCGAGTTCCGATTCATGCCTGAGGCGGAATTCGACTGCGGGAACGCCCGCCGGGGTGTAGCGCAAGACGCCTAGCTCGATCAGCTTGCCGCGGAGTTCGATCCGGTTCAGGCCGGGATGTCCGCCGGGCGGCCCTCGGCGCCGCGTTCCATCAGCGATTTCGACTTCTCCTCCTTCATCATCGGCGACGCAGAAGTCACCGCCTTGGGCATCTTCACGATCAGGTGGCGCAGCACGGCGTCGCTGAACTTGAACGAATGCTCGAGCTCGGCCAGCGTCTCGTTCTCGCACTCGATGTTCATCAGCACGTAGTGCGCCTTGTGGACCTTCTGGATCGGGTAGGTGAGCTGGCGCCGGCCCCAGTCCTCCAGCCGGTGAACCGTGCCGCTGCGCCCGGCGATGACGCCCTTGTAGCGCTCGACCATGGCGGGCACCTGCTCGCTCTGGTCGGGATGGACGATGAAAACGATCTCGTAATGCCGCATGCGATGGATCTCCTTATGGGTAAGCCACCCGCCATGCGCAGCGGTGCGGCAAGGAAAGGGCGCGAATTCTACTTGAAAAGGCGCGACAATTCAAAGTCCGGATGCGCCTTGAGGAATCTGGCGAGGTCATCATCCAGCGTAGACCAGCTGACGTGCCGGGCGAAGACGCGGCCGACCGCGTGGACGAGCCGATTGCGGTGGGCGCAATAGTTGGTGAGAGGCACCAGCCGGTGCCCGGTCTCGATTTTCGGCGCATATCCCGTCTGGCCGCTCTGGATCGCATCGGCGCCGCGCGACAGCGCCCAATCCACCGCCGCGTCCCAGAGCCGGAAATACAGCAGCCAATCCCGCGGGCGGCGGTAATCGATGCCGATGAATTTGTTGATGACCCTCGATCCCATGTCGAAGCAGAGCATGAACGCGACCATTTCGCCCGCAGACCGCTCCCTCAGCACGATGAAATGCGATGCGGGCCGCGTGGCGACGATCTCGAAGAATTTCCGGTTGAGTTTTTCGAACCGGGTCGTCGCCTTCTGATAGGTCTGGCAGAACAGGCCGAACAAGGCGTCGAGCGTGCGACCATCCGGGCCCTGAACGATGTCGACTCCAATGTCGACTCTTGCCGCACTGCGCCTGAGCTTCTTCCTGAGGGCATGCCGCCGGCTGCCCTTCAGCGCGGCAAAGTAGGCTTCCTTGCTGCGCCCCGGCAACTCGACGACGGTGCCCGGAAAGCTGACCACCCGGAACAGCCGCCGTTCTTTGGCGAGCCATTCGAGATCTGCGGCGTGCGACGCGGGCAGATCCTTCCATACCAGCAATGCAGCCCCGAGCACGCGCGCCTGCGTTTCGATGGCCTGCTGCAGCGCGAGCAGGGCGCTCCTCGAATCGACGCCCGCTGCCATCCCGACGGTCCCCTCATCGGCGCACGGCGAGCCGACGAATAGAGTACGAGGACGAGCGAGCGACGGGAACATCCTGCCGAGAACCTCGACGGCGCGCTGCAGTGCGGGCGGCGCCACCAGAGCGACAGGGAAGTCCATGACAAACGCCGGGGCGATGCCGACCGCAGCGCCGTCGCGATGGATCACGCCGTACAGGAACGAGAATTGATCTTCCAGTCCGCATTGCTCGAGCGTCGAGTACCACCAGCGCCCTTCGAGCGGCGGGGCGAAGCACGCATCCCACAGCGCCGGGTCGATCTGCGACTCGGATTGGACGAAGCGAACCGAGAACGCGGGCTCGCTCACGCGTGGGCGGCCAGCAGGGTCACGCCGGCGATGATCAGCACGATGCCGATCCACCGCGTACCCGTTACCCGCTCCATCAGGAAGCGCTGGGAAAGGATCGCGACGACGACGAAAGCGATGCTGCCGATCGGAAAAGCGGTGCTGACCTCGACGAACTGCAGAGCGCCCGTATAGATCAATGCCTGAAGAATGAAAAGCGCGACTCCCGCGCCGATCCACAGCTGCTTGGCATCCGGCGCCAGCGCCGACTTCTTGAAGAACACCTGCGCAACGCCCTCGATGATGCCGCACAGGATGACCAGCAGTACCCCGATCGTGGTCGCGGTCATTGCCGGATCGCGCTTCGGGCGCTGCTGTCGTGGTCGGTGCGGCTGATGAACCAGACCCCCGCGAACACGAATCCGATGCCGAGCACTTTGAGCGCGTCGACGCTCTCGCCCAGATAGAGCGCGGACAGGACCAGGACCAGGATCAGGCTCAGGGCGGTAATCGGCTGCGAATAGCTGAGGTCGCAGCTTTCGAGAACCCGCAGCCAGTTGACCAGCTGCCATACGAACAGCGCTGCCACGAGCAGAAAGAGAGGCTCACGGGATGCAGCCTCGACGGCCGCAGCCACCGAGCTGGGATTGGGCAGCTGCAATACGGCCAGCTTCCAGACGATATGTACGGCAGTGTCCAGGAAGATGGCGAGCGCCAGCCTGAAGACGAGCCCCAGGGGCATGGGCTTCACTTCATCTGCGTCCACTGCCCAGAATAGTCTGGCGGATAGCCGCTCGGCGGACCGGGCCTCACGTTACCGCTGTAATCGCGCCATACGTGAGTCCAGGAATTGTCCACGCTCTTGCAAGTGCCCAGATCGTCGCATACCTGACGGCTACCCCGATTGGCATTGTCGCGCCGTTGCTCGACCGCGGGGTCACGGGTGATCTTGGGGACACCCCCTGTATTGGGATGGTTCCAACCGCCGGCCGAACCCTGAGCGGCCTGGCTCCGAGCGTGCTGGACCGCGGATTGAGTGACGGCATTGCTCATCTGCATCATCGCGTTGGCGTACTGGCCAGCCGCCTGGGCTGCCTTGGCCTCCCACTCGGGATTCATTTTCAGGCTCGCCAGCATCGAGGATAGGATGTACTTGGCGAAATAGCCCTGCGCGGGATCACGCGTCACGAAGCCGGCTAACTGGTAGACAAACCACATGGAGACCCCCGCACCGCTCGCCGGCCGGGCGAGCAACGTGGTGGCCATCACGAAACCTTCACCCTCGCCACAGCGGAAGATGGCTTCCCCGACCGAGGCCATCGCCGCCGTTGCCATGCTGCGGCCGTATTGCGCGACCTGGGCGTTGACGGTCTCGGTCTCACGACGCAGGACCCCCGACTGAATGATCTGCGGCCGGCGGCAGAGTTTCCAGGCGGGATAGCCCTGGGCGAACTGAGCCCCGGTGAGGTATCGCCCGATCAGTGTCTCGTTATAAACCCGGCCCTCTTGGAGTCCTGCGATCCGCGTGGCAGCATCGGGCTCGCGACGGGGGATCAGATCGTAGTCCCCGATGAAGAGGTGGATCGCCTCGTCGGGAGAGACGACCTGGACCGCAGAGCGCACATCGACGGGTGTGCGGCGCTTGATACCGCCGCTGATCTTCCAGCCCCGGGGCACCCCAAGAGTGTAGGCGCCCTCGTTGGGTTCTCTCCACGTCACGAAGCTCGGCGCCTTGGCGGTATCCTGCGCGGCGGCCTGCGCGCCCGAGAACAACAACGCAATCAGAGCGGATCGATGCATGTTACCGGTTGCGGGCCGACTCGAACAGGCAGATTCCTGCGCTCACGGAGACGTTGAGGCTCTCCACCTCGCCGCGCATCGGGATGCGCACGAGCAGGTCGCAGCTCTCGCGCGTCAGGCGCCGCATGCCTTCCCCCTCTGCACCCAGCACCCAGGCGACCGCTTCGGGAAGGTTGCTCTCGTACAGTGTTTTCTCGGCACGCTCGTCGGCGCCGACGATCCAGATGTTTCTCTCTTTCAACTCCGCGAGGGTGCGCGCCAGGTTCGTGACCATGATGTAAGGCGTGGCTTCTGCCGCGCCGCTTGCCACCTTGGAGACCGTCGGGGTAATTCCTGCGGCGCGGTCCTTCGGCGCGATCACGGCGTGGGCGCCGGCGGCGTTCGCCACGCGCAGGCAGGCGCCGAGGTTGTGGGGGTCCGTTACGCCGTCCAGCACGAGAAGCAAGGGCTTTTCAATGCCCTCCAACAGCTCATCGAGGGTGTCGCTTACCCGCTTCACCTCCACCCGGGCGACGACTCCTTGATGGCGGCCGCCGCCGTAGAAGCCGTCGAGGCGCCGAGTTGGCACGCGCATCAGGCGGACATTGGACCGCTGCGCGGCGGCGACGAGGTCCTTGCCGCGCGCGTCGTTGCGCGTTTCATCCAGGAAAATCTCCACGACCGATGCCGGGTCGGCCCGCAGGCGGGCGAGAACGGCATGAAAGCCGAAAACCACGCGCGGTTCGCGTTCGCGCTTCATGCCGGCACGAGGTCCATCTTGCGCTGCTCGATGTCGACGCGCACCAGCTTCACCGTCATGCGGTCGGCAAGCCGGTAGCGCATGCCGGTGCGATCGCCGAGCAGCATGTGGCGCGCGTCGTCGTACTGGAAGTAGTCGCGGCCGAGCTCTGAAATGTGCACCAGGCCGTCGACGAAATAGTCGTCGAGGGTCACGAACAGGCCGAAGGGGACCACCCCTGTGATGGTGCCAGAGAACGTGCTGCCGACGTGGTCGCGCATGTAGTAGCACTTGAGCCAGTTCTCGACGTCGCGGCTGGCGTCGTCGGCGCGTCGCTCGGTCTCCGAGCAATGCCTGCCGAGCGCCTCCCAGTCGACGCCGTCGTAGCGTTTTCGCGCGAGGATCGCCTTGATGGCCCGGTGCACGACCAGGTCGGGATAGCGCCGGATGGGCGAGGTGAAGTGCACGTAGGCATCGAAGGCGAGGCCGAAGTGGCCGGCGTTATTGGGGCTGTAGACCGCCTGCTTGAGCGAGCGCAGGAGGATCGTCTGCAGCAGGGCGAAGTCCGGCCGCTTGCGGATGCGTTGAAGGAGCTGCGCATAGTCGGCGGGGCGCGGGATCTCGCCGCCGGGGAGCTGCAGGCCGAGCTCGGCGAGGAAGGCGCGCAGCGCGCTCACCTTCTCGGCCGAGGGCACGTCGTGCACGCGGTACAGCACCGGATGAGCGTGCTGGGCGACGAAATTGCCGGCGCAGACGTTGGCCGCCAGCATGCACTCCTCGATCAGGCGGTGCGCGTCGTTGCGCGGCTCCGGCACGATTTTCTCGATCTTGCCGCGCGCATCGAACAGCATGCGCGTCTCGACGGTCTCGAAGTCGATTGCGCCGCGGCGCTCGCGCTGCCCGAGCAGCACTTTGAAGACGTCGTAGAGGACGAGCAGATGCTCTTGTGCCGTTTTGTTCGAAAGTTTCTCCCAGACCTCGGTGTAGGTCAGCCGCGCGCGCGAGCGAATCACCGCCGGGTAGAACTTGTAGCCGGCGACCTCGCCGCCCGCCGTGATCTCCATTTCACAGGCCATCGCCAGGCGATCGGCTTGCGGATTGAGCGAGCACAGGCCGTTGGAGAGCTTCTCCGGCAGCATCGGGATCGTTCTGCGGGGGAAGTACACCGAGGTGCCGCGCTCGCGCGCCTCCGCGTCCAGCGCATCGCCGTGGCGCACGTAATGGCTCACGTCGGCGATCGCCACCCACAGGCGAAACCCCTTGCCTTCGCGCCTGCAGAGCACCGCGTCGTCGAAGTCCCTCGCCGTCTCGCCGTCGATGGTGACGAAGTGCAGTTCACGCAGATCCTTCCTCCCATGAAGGTCCTCGGAACGAACCTCATCCGGAAGAGCGTGCGCCGCGGCCAGCGCCCGCTTCGAAAACTCGTGCGGTAGCTCGAACTTGCGCACCGCGATCTCGATCTCCATCCCAGGATCGGCGTAATGCCCCAGCACCTCGGCCACGCGCCCGATCGGCTGCGCGTGGCGGCTGGGCTGCGCGATCAGGTCGACGGTCACCACCTGGCCGGCCTTGGCGCGGCCCACCTCGGCCGGCGGCACCACGATGTCGTGCGCGATGCGGCGGTCCTCGGGCACGAGGAACAGCACGCCGTGCTCTGCGTGCAGGCGGCCGACGATGCGGCGATTGCCGCGCTCGAGCACTTCGACGATCGTGCCCTGCGGGCGACCGCGCGAGTCGCGGCCGCTCACGCGCACCGCGGCGCGGTCGCCGTGAATGACCTCGCGCATCTCCGCGGGCGGCAGGAATACGCGCGGGCCGCCGTCATCGGGCTCGAGGAAGCCGTGGCCGTCGGGATGGCCCTCGATGCGGCCGGCGACCAGGGCGATGCGCTTCGCGACCAGCAGGGCTCCGGCGCGGTTCTGCACCACTTCGCCCGCGCGCTCGAGTGCGGCGAGCGCGGCGTCCAGAGCCCTGCGCTCGCCCCCCTTGACGTCGAGGCGCGCAGCGAGCTCCTGCGCAGTGAGCGGCGCGCCGGCGCTGTTCAGGGCATCGAGAATTGCGTTGCGGTAGTGATCGCGAGGCACGCTGCGCTCCGCGCGAGAGCGCCGGCGCAGTGCGGTTTTCACGGGCTTTTTCTTTGACACTGTCAGGTGCAGACTCTAAAATCCGGCCGGCGCCGAGGTGGCGGAATTGGTAGACGCACTAGGTTCAGGTCCTAGCGGTGGCAACACTGTGGGGGTTCGAGTCCCTTCCTCGGCACCAGCTCGCAAGCGCTTATTTTAGTCTGCGCTACTGCGCACGCCAGCCGCCTCCCAAGGCTTTCATCAGGTCGACGCTGAAGGCCAGCCGCGCCTGCCGATTGCGCACGAAGGCGAGCTCGGCGTCGTTGGCGGTGCGCTGCGCGTCCAGCACTTCGAGATACGGCGAGTAGCCCGCCTCGTAGCGCTCGCTCGAGAGCTGCAGCGCGTTGCGCGCGGCCTGCATGCGCTCGAGCAGGTCGGCTTCCGAGGCGCCGGTCTGCTCCAGGTTCACCAGGGCATCGGACACCTCGCGGAACGCCGACTCGATCGACCCTTGATAGGACGCCAGCGCCTGCCTGCGCCGCGCTTCGGCCTGCTCGACCGCGGCTTCGCGCCGCCCGGCGTCGAAGATCGGCAGCGCAAGCGCGAAGCCCAGCGTCCAGATGCCGGTGCCGCTCGCGAGCAGGTCCGAGAACGCGGCGCTCTCCGAGCCGGCTAGGCCGGTGAGCGAGATCGCCGGGAACATGGCCGCGCGCGCGACGCCGATCTGCGCGTTGGCCGCAACCATCGTCTGCTCCGCGGCGCGGATGTCCGGACGCCGCTCGAGCAGCATCGAGGGCAGGCCCGCCGGCGGCGTCGGCGGCACCGGCAGCGTGAACAGATCTCCCGCGGCCAGTCTAAGATCCAGCTTGCCGGTGAGCTGGCCGAGCTGATGCTCTAGCAGCGCGCGCGCGCGCTCGGTGTCGCGTCTCTGCACCAGCGCATCGGACAGCGCCGCCTGTGCCTGATAGAGGTCGAGCTCGGAAGCGAGCCCGCCGGCAACCCGGGCGCGCGCCAGCTCGACCGAATCGCGCCGCGTGCGGATGGTCTCCTGCAGCACGGCGAGCTGCGCATCCAGTGAGCGCAGGCCGAAGTAGGTCTGCGCGGTCAGGCTGCCCAGCGACAGGGTCACGACGTCCCTGGCGAAGCGGCTGCCGAGCAGGCTCGCGCGCGCTGCCTCGCTGGCCCGACCCAGGCGCCCCCAGAAATCGACCTCGAAATTGGTGGAGGCGAAAAGCCGCGTATCCGGGCGTACCGGAAAACCGCCCACCGGCGGCGGCGCGGTGAGCGAGCTCACGCGCGTGCGGCTGCGCTGCAGGCCGCCGGTGATTTCCGGAAAAAGAGCGGCTCGTGCCTGCCGCAGCACCGCCTCGGCCTCTTCCACCTGAGCGGTGGCGATGCGGATATCCGCGTTATTGGCGCGCGTAGCCGCCACCAGTTCCTCAAGCGCCGGATCGCGATAAAGCGTCCACCATTCGGCAGGCACGGCGGCGTCGCCCGCGGCGGTCGTGGCGGGATAGTCCGCCGGCAACTCGACAGCCGGGCGCTGGTAGTCAGGCCCGACCGCGCAACCGCAGAGTAAGAGCACAACCCAAAGCTGCTTCAAGCGGGTGCTTCCACGCGGCGCGTCTTCGGCCGCCTCGCTACCAGCACGAAGAACAGCGGCACGAACACCGTCGCGATGAAAGTCGCGGCGAGCATCCCGCCGACCACGCCGGTTCCCATCGAGCGGCGCGCGGCGGCGCCCGCTCCCGTGGACACCATCAGCGGCATCACGCCGAGCACGAAGGCGAGCGAGGTCATGATGATCGGACGGAAGCGCAGGCGCGCGGCGTGCAGCGCGGCCTCGACCGGGGACTTGCCCTCGAGGAAGGCCTGCTGCGCGAACTCGACGATCAGGATCGCGTTCTTCGCCGCCAGGCCGATGAGCACCACCAGGCCGATCTGGAAATAGATGTCGTTCTCCAGGCCGCGCAGCGCGACGAAGCCGAGCGCGCCCGCGACCGCGAACGGCACCGCGAGCACCACCGCGAACGGCAGCAGCCAACGCTCGTAGAGCGCGGCGAGAATCAGGAACACCATCACGATGGCCAGGCCGAAGGCGAGCGCCGAAGCGCGGCCGGTGCGCTTCTCCTGGAACGCCTGGCCGGTCCAGGCGATCTTATAGCCCTCCGGCAGCGTGCTGTCGGCGACGTCCTCCACCGCCTTGATGGCTTCGCCCGACGAGACCCCCGGCCTGCCCCCGCCCAGGATTTTCGCCGCCAGGAAGCCGTTGAAGCGCTCGAGCTGCTCCGGCCCGACGACGTTGCTGGTGCGGATCAGCGCCTTGAGGGGAATCATCTCGCGCGTCGTGCTCGAGCGCACGTAGACCGAGCCGAGGTCCTCTGGCTGCGCGCGGAACGGCGCCTCGGCCTGCATCTGCACGCGGTAGGTGCGCCCGAACTTGTTGAAGTCGTTCACGTACAGCGCCGACATGGTGCTCTGCAGGGCGTCGAACACGTCCTGCACCGGCACGCCGAGCGACATCGCCTTCTCGCGGTCGACCTCCACCTTGAGCTGCGGCACCGTCGGGCGGTAGAACGAGTTGATGCCGGCGAGCAGCGGATGCTGCGCGAGCGCGCCCATGAAGGCGCCGCTCACCTGGTACAGGCGCGCCGGGTCGGAGTCCCCGCGTGCCTGGAGATACACCTCCAGGCCGCTGGCGGTGCCGAGGCCGCGGATCGCCGCCGGGTTGAAGGCGAGCGCCATGCCTTCGCGCAGGCCGCTCGCCTTGGCGATGATGTTGCGCGCGACGAGCGAGGCGGTGTTGTCCTTGCGCTCGTCCCAGTGCTTCAATGGCACGAACATCGTCGCGGCATTGGTCCTGTTGCCGCCGCCGATCAGGTCGAAGCCGGTGATCGCGAGCACGTTCTGCACCGCCGGCTGCTCGCCGATCAGCTTGCCGAGCTCGGCGCTCATCTTGCGGGTGCGCTCGAGCGTCGCGCCGTCGGGCAGCTGGACGGTGGCGAAGAGATAGCCCTGGTCCTCGGGCGGGACGAAGCTCCCCGGCACCCGCAGGAACAGGCCGCCGGCGAGCCCGATCACGCCGAGAAACGCGAGCACCGAGGCGATGCGGTGCTTGAGCGCCAGCTCCACCATGTCGAGGAACCTGCGGGTCACCCACGCGAAGCCGCGGTTGAACGGCTCGAACACGCGCGAATGGTGGTCGCCCTTCTTCATCAGGATCGCGCACAGCGCCGGGGTCAGCGTCAACGCTGTGAACCCGGAGATCATCACCGCGATCGTCAGCGTGACGGCGAACTGCCGGTAGAGCTGGCCGGCGATCCCGCCGAGGAAAGCGACCGGCACGAACACCGCGCACAGCACCAGCACGATCGCGATCACCGCGCCCGACACCTCGCGCATCGCCTCGAGCGCCGCCTCGAACGGCGGCATGTCGTCTTCGCGCATCAGGCGCTCGACGTTCTCCAGCACCACGATGGCGTCGTCCACCACGATGCCGATGGCGAGCACCAGCGCGAACAGGGTCAGGGTGTTGATCGAGAATCCCGCCAGCCACAGGCCGGCGAAAGCGCCGATCAGCGACACCGGCACCGCGATCATCGGGATCAGCGTCGCGCGCCAGGTCTGCAGGAACAGGAACACCACGCCGAGCACCAGCAGCCCCGCCTCGAAGATGGTGATCGTGACTTCCTTGATCGAGGCGTCGACGAAGCGCGTAGTGTCGAAGGGGATGGTGTAGTCGACCCCCTCCGGGAACCCGGCCTTCAGCTCGACCATGCGGTTGCGCACCAGCTGCGCCACCTCGAGCGCGTTGGCGCCCGGCTGCAGGAAGGTGGCCATGCCGATGGTCGACTTGCCGTCGAGCGTGTTGTAGGTATCGTAATTCAGCGCGCCCAGCTCGATGCGCGCGATGTCCTTCAGCCGCAGCACGCCGCCCGGGCCGCTCGCGCGCACCACGATCTCGCCGAACTCCTCGGGATCGACCAGACGCCCGGTGGCGGTGACGGTATAGACGATGTTCTGCCCCGGCGGCGCCGGCTCGGCGCCGATCTTGCCGGCAGCGTATTGCGCGTTCTGGTTGCGCAGGGCCGCAGCAACGTCCGCCGTCGTAACGTTAAGGCGAGCCATCTTGTCGGGCTGGACCCAGACGCGCATCGAATAGTCGCGCGCGCCGAAGACGGTGACGTCGGCGAGGCCAGGCAGGCGCTTGAGCTCGTCCACCACGTTGAGCGAGGCGAAGTTCGAGAGGAACAGCGTGTCGCGCTGGTTGTTCGGCGACACGAGCGCTACCACCAGCAGGATGTCGAACGAGCGCTTCTGCACGATGACGCCGTTTCTGCGTACTTCGTCGGGCAGCCGCGGCAGGGCGATCTGCACGCGGTTGTTGACGTTGAACACCGCCTGGTCGACATTGGTGCCGGGCTCGAAGGTCACCGTGATGCTGAGCGAGCCGTTCGAGGACGAGGAAGAGTTGAAATAGCTCAGGCGCTCGACGCCCGAGAGCTGCTCCTCGATCGGGGCGGCCACCGTCTTCGCGAGCGTCTCGGCGCTCGCGCCGGGGTAGGTGGTCGTGATGAGCACGGTGGGCGGCGCGATCTCCGGATACTGCGCGACGGCGAGGAGCTTGGCCGCGACCAGGCCCGCCAGCACGATGACGATGGCGATGACGCCGGCAAAAACCGGCCGATGGATGAAGAAGCGCGACACGGCCTAGCCCTTCGCCTGCAGCTTGACCGGGGTGCCGGCCCGCAGGCGCAGCAGGTTGTCCACGATGACCGTGTCCCCCGCCTTCAGGCCCTCGAGCACGACCCAGTCGTCGCCGACCCAGTTGCCGACCTTGATCTGGCGTTGCGCGGCCTTGCTCTCCGGGCCGACGATCCAGACGAAGCGCCCGCCCTCGTTCTGCATCACCGCGCTTTGCGGCACCACCAGCGCCTGCTGGGTTCCGGCCACGACCTGCACGCGCACGTACTGCCCGGGAAGCAATTGCAGCCCCGGATTAGGCAGCTCGGCGCGCATCTGCACCGTGCCGAGGGTCGCATCGACGCTGGAGCTGGAAAAATTCAGCCTGCCGGGCTTGGGGTAGGGGCTGCCGTCCGGCAGCTCGACCTTGACCGCGGGGTTCTTGATGTCGAAACCGCGCAGGCGTGCATACTCGGCCTCCGAGAGCGCGAAGCGTACCCAGATCGGGTCGGTCTGGACGAGAGTGGTGAGCAGGCTCGAGTCGGCGCCGGGGGTGACCAGGGTGCCGATCGACTGCTGGGCACGGCCGGTGATGCCGGCGATCGGCGCGCTCACCGACGCGTAGGACAGATTGAGCTCTGATTGGCGCACGCGCGCCTCGGCGAGCTGCACCGCGGCGACCGCCGCCTTGAGGCCGGTCGCCGCCTGGTCGGCTTCCCTCTGGCTGATCGCTCGGCGGTCGGCAAGACCCTTCAGGCGCTCGAGGTCCTGCTGCGCCTGCTCCAGGCGCGCGCGCTCCTGCGCGAGCGAGGCGCGCGCCTGCTGCAGATCGATCTCGAGCGGCGCACGGTCGATGAGGAACAGCCGTGCGCCCGCCTTGACCGCGTCGCCTTCGCTGTAGAGCTGGCGCTCGAGTATGCCGGACACGCGCGCCCGGACCTGCACTTCCTTCGAGCCCTCGGTGCGGGCCACCGCTTCGAACACGATCGGCACGGCCTTGGGCGCGAGCTGCACGGCGCTGACCGGCACGGCGGCCAGGGCCGCCGCCTTCTGCTGCGCGTCGCCCCGGGTGCAACCCGACACTGCGCACAACACTAACAGGGCAACGAGTATGCGATTCATCACTTCTCTCCAAATGCCCGCAGAAAGCAATCAACAATGCGCGCCACACGACGGGCCTCCGCCTCGGCGCCGTTGGCGATGCCGTAGAGGCGCCGCACCCGCTCCTGTCCGGCGAGCATGCTGAGAAGCTGCTCGGCGGCGAACACCGGGTCGTCGCGCCGCAGAATGCCCGCGCTCATCGCCTTGCGCAGGTAGGCGGAGAGGCGGCGCAGCATCTCGCCGGCACCTCCGGCGTAGATCGCCTTGGCGAGCGCCTTGAAGCGCGGCACCTCGGCGGTCAGCGTGCGAAACATCGCCAGCCCCTCGGCGCAAAGCACCCGCCTGCGATAAGCCAGGCCGAAGCGCAGCAGGCCGCTGCGCACGTCGGCCGGCTCGGCCTCCAGGCCGACCAGGACGTGCTTCGCGAGGTCGCAGGCGACCTCCTTGAACAGCTCGTCCTTGCTCGGGAAATGGTGGTACAGCGTCTGCTTGGCGACCCCGGCGCGGCGCGCGATCTCGTCGACGCTGGTGTGATAGCCGTGGCGCAGGAAGGAGCGGCTGGCGGCGCGCAGCACGCGCGCGCGGTTCGCAGCAGGCATTGCGGATCCCGGGACTAGACTAGACCGTACAGTCTACCAGAGGCGGGCTCAGGCGGGGTCGAAGGGGTGCCGCAGGACGACGGTCTCGTCGCGCTCCGCACCGGTGGAGATCAGGTCGACGGGCACCGCGCAGAGCTCTTCTATCCTCTGCAGGTAGTTGCGGGCGGCTTTCGGCAGCCCCTTGTAGGCCTTGACCCCGACCGTGCTCTGCATCCAGCCGGGCAGTTCCTCGTACACCGGCACGCAGCGTTCGAGCTCCTCTGCCCCGACCGGGAGGATGTCGCTCAGGCTGCCTTCGACCTCGTAGCCGACGCAGATCTTCACCGCCTCGACGCCGTCGAG
>DATILQ010000215.1:0-1585 GCA_035476235.1 Burkholderiales bacterium | reverse complement strand
CGCGGGCGGAAACCCATCGATGGGTTTCGCCGCGCGATGCGCAGCTCAACCCATCCTACACGAGAATCGAATTGTCCGTAGCGCGTGAAGATGTCCGCGTTTTGTAGCACATCAATTGTCCGCTTCTGCTGTTACTGCTTTGCCTGTGGGGTTTGTGGGCAACGCCCTTGCGTTGTCCACAAACCCACAGGCTCTGCGCGAGCCGCCGAGCGGAGTTAAGCGGCGCACGAGACGACCTCGTTGGCTCGGCCCTTGCCGTCGAACCGGGCGAGACAGCGTGGACCATCGAAAATGGCGAGCGAGCCATCTCGATATTCGTGCACGCGCACTGTCGCCCGGACGTAGTGCTGACGGTGGCGTTGGGGCGGAATCTGAAGAGCCCGGCGGCGCCAAGACACGCAATTATCGGCGCCGACGACCCGATCCTCCTGCACGCACAGCACCTCCTCGATCGGCCGGCCCACATAGGGCACGAAGGCCGAACCTGGCTCGGCTGCCGGCACTGCGAAGCGAGCGTTGTAATCCGGCACGAAGCGTTGCGTGAGGTAGCGATTCGCTGCCGCCAGGGTCGTGATCCTGGCAAGCCGCAGTTCCTGCGGCAGCCGGTTCTGAAGCGTCCCGAATACCCGCTCCATGCGCCCGCGCGCCTGCGGCGAATAGGACGGGATGTGGGTGATGCCGAGCTGCGAGAGCGCGCGGCCGACCTGGGTCGGCTGGGTCTTGTCCACCTTGCCGGTGCGGGTGATGAAGTAATGCGCGGCGCGATCGGTGTAGAGCGCTCCGAACAGGCCATGCCGGCCAATCGTCTCAGCCAAGCCAAGAAAGCTCGACATCGTCCCTTCTTGTTCGACGAAGAACGCCGAGTAGATCTCGCCGGTGGCATCATCGAGCGTGACGATGAGATCGACCTTGCGCTCCAACCCGGCAATCCAGTGGTGGGTCGAGCCGTCCTGGAACAGCAGCATGCCTGGAAGCGGCCGGCGCGTGCGCCTTTTGCGATGCGCCCCGCGTCGCTTCGCCTTCGGGACCAGCCCGGCCGATTGCAGCGACAGTCGCGTCACCGTGTAACTGAGCTTGTAGTGATGTCGACGCTGAAGCTGCTCGTGGAAGTGCTTCACCGTGAAGTCGCTGTAGCGCTCGCGATAAAGCTCGTGCATCCGTTCGAGTTCACGCGCCGGCGCACGGCGCGGCGATACTTTGCCAATCCGGCGATCACGCAAGCCCTCGATTCCGTCCTCCTCATAACGAAGGCACAGTCGCTGGAAGTTCCGTCCCGACATGCCCAACAACTCTCCGGCTTCCTCGCGCGTCAGTCGCCGGCGCTTGTACTGATCAAACGCGTCCTCAAAGCGCGTCACAAAAACCTCCCATAGCATCGTTGTCCGCCGCATCCCCGCCTCCTGGAACAGGCGGTGAACATGGCGGACAACTCACGCGCTACAAAAGGCGGACAAATGACCCGCTACGGACACAATCGCATGTCCAAGGTTTCGGACGACGCGCTTGCGATTTAGGTTGATATTCTCAATCGCGTGCCGCACGCGCGGCTGCTGATGAAGGATGGCGCCCTCGACGATGAAGCGGT
>DATILQ010000214.1:0-8632 GCA_035476235.1 Burkholderiales bacterium | reverse complement strand
CAGCTTGCCCTCGGACAGGCGGTTGCGGCCGTACTTCTTGAACTCCGCCTCGCTGCGGTCGGGTTCCGGGCCGCCGGCGCAGAAGGTGCACTTGTCCATCTTGCCGCGCAGGCCGAACGCACCGGCCTGCGGGAACTGCGGCGCACCGAACGGGCAGGCGTAGAAGCAGTAGCCGCAGCCGATGCACAGGTCCTTGTCGTGCAGCACGACGCCGTCGTCGGTGCGGTAGAAGCAGTCGACCGGGCACACCGCCATGCACGGCGCATCCGAGCAGTGCATGCAGGCCACCGAGATCGATTTCTCGGCGCCGACGATGCCGTCATTGATGGTCACCACGCGGCGGCGGTTGACGCCCCACGGCACTTCGTTCTCCTGCTTGCACGCGGTGACGCAGCCGTTGCACTCGATGCAGCGCTCGGCGTCGCACAGGAATTTCATTCTTGCCATGGCGGCCTCCTTATGCTCTCGCGACCTGACAAAGCGTCGTCTTGGTTTCCTGCATCAGCGTCACCCGGTCATAACCGTAGGTCGTAGCGGTGTTGACCGCCTCGCCGCGGACAATCGGCGCGGCGCCCTCCGGGTAGTAGGGCAGCATGTCTTGTCCTTGCCACCAGCCGGCGAAGTGGAACGGGATGAACACCGTGTCCGGGCCGACGCGCTCGGTGACCTGCGCCTTGACCTTGATCTTCGCGCCACTAGGCGTGCTCACCCACACGTACTCGTTGTTCCGGATGCCGCGATCGGCAGCCGCCTTAGGATTGATCTCGACGAAGTTGTCCTGCTGCAGCTCGGCGAGCCACGGGTTGGAGCGCGTCTCGTCGCCGCCGCCTTCGTACTCGACCAGCCGCCCGCTCGTCAGGATCAGCGGGAACTGCTTGCCGGCGTCCTTGTTCTTCTGCTGCACGCTCTTGAAGAGCGTCGGCAGGCGCCACAATACCTTGACGTCGTCGTGGGTCGGCCACTTGTCGATCAGCTCGGCCTTCGGCGCGAACAGCGGCTCGCGATGCAGCGGCACGCCGTCGGGGAAGTTCCACACCACGGCGCGCGCCTTCGCGTTGCCGAACGGATGGCAGCCGTGCTTCATGGCGACGCGCTGGATGCCGCCCGAGAGGTCGGTCTTCCAGTTCTTGCCTTCGGCCTCGGCTTTTTCCTCGGCGGTGAGGTCGTCCCACCAGCCGAGCTTCTTCAGCAGCACGTGATCGAACTCGGGGTAGCCGGTGGTGATCTCGGCCCCCTTGGAATACGAGCCGTCCTCGGCCAGCAGGTTGACGCCGTCCTTCTCGACGCCGAAATTCGCGCGGAAGTTGCCGCCGCCGTCCATGACGTGCTTCGAGGTGTCATAGAGGTTGGGCGAGCCCGGGTGCTTGATCGCCGCCGTGCCGTAGCACGGCCACGGCAGGCCGAAGTAATCGCCAGTCAGGTCGTAGCCGGTCTTGGCGTCCTTGCCGCCGCGCGCGCGCAGCGTCTTCACGTCGAAAACGTGCATGTTGCGCATGTGCGCCTGCAGCCGCTCGGGCGACTGGCCGGTGTAGCCGATGGTCCAGGCGCCGCGGTTGAGCTCGCGCAGCGTGTCTTCCATCGACGGCTCCTCCATGCCGCCCTTGCCCTTCACCAGCTTGATGTTCTGCTTGCCGTCCCTCTTGCCGAGGAGCTGGTCGGCGAAGCCCAGCTTCTGCGCGAGCTGGTACATGATCATCTGGTCGGTGCGCGACTCGAACAGCGGGTCGATCACCTTCTCGCGCCACTGCAGCGAGCGGTTCGACGCGGTCGCGCTGCCCTCGGTCTCCATCTGCGTCGCCGCCGGCAGCAGGTAGGCGCCGTCCTTCCTCGCCATCGCGAACATCGCCGCGGTCGCCGAGGGATACGGGTCGATCACCACCATCAGGTCGAGCTTCTTCATCGCCTCGAGCATGTCGAGGCCGCGGCTCTGCGAGTTGGGCGCGTGGCCCCAGTAGATCACCGCGCGCAGGTTCGAGTCCTGGTCGATGTTCTCGTTCTTCTCGGTCACCGCGTCGATCCAGCGCGACACCGTGATGCCCGGCTTGCCCATCATCGCTTCCGACGGGTATTGCTTCTTCAGCCAGTTGAGGTCGATGTTCCAGACCCGCGCCCAGTGGGCGAACGAGCCCGGCAGCAGGCCGTAGTAGCCCGGCAGCGAGTCCGGGTTCGGCCCGACGTCGGTCGCGCCCTGCACGTTGTCGTGGCCGCGGTAGATGTTCGTGCCGCCGCCGGAGCGCCCGACGTTGCCCAGTGCGAGCATCAGCACGGCGCTTGCGCGCACGACCGCGTTGCCGTTGGTGTGCTGCGTCTGGCCCATCGCCCAGATGATGAAGCCGGGACGGTTCTCGGCCAGGATCTTCGCCACCTCGTACATCTCGGCTTCGGGCACGCCGGTCACTTCCTCCACCGCCTGCGGCGTGTACTTGGCCATCACCTCTTCCCTGACCTTGTCCATGCCGTAGACGCGGTCGTGGATGTACTGCTTGTCCTCCCAGCCGTTCTTGAAAACGTGATAGAGCAGGCCGAAGAGGAACGCCACGTCGCTGCCCGAGCGCACGCGCACATACTTGTCGGCCTTCGCCGCGGTGCGGGTGAAGCGCGGGTCGGCCACAATCACCTTGCAGCCGTTCTCCTTGGCGTGCAACGTGTGCAGCATCGACACCGGGTGCGCCTCGGCCGCGTTCGAGCCGAAGAACAGCAGGCACTTCGAGTTCTGCTCGTCGTTGTACGAGTTGGTCATCGCGCCGTAGCCCCAGGTATTGGCGATGCCGGCGACGGTGGTCGAATGGCAGATGCGCGCCTGGTGGTCGGTGTTGTTGGTGCCGAAGAGGCGCACCCACTTGCACAGCAGGTAAGCCTGCTCGTTGTTGTGCTTGGAGGAGCCGATCCAGAAGGTCGCGTCGGGCCCGCTTTCTTTTCTGATTTGAAGAAGCTTTTGTGAAACTTCCTCGTAGGCCTGATCCCATGAAATCTTCTTCCACTTGCCGCCCTCGAGCTTCATCGGGTACTTGAGGCGGTGCGAGTCGTGGGTCATGCCGTGCTCGCGGATCGAGGCGCCCTTGGCGCAGTGCGCGCCGAGATTGATCGGCGAATCGAACACCGGCTCGTGCCTGGTCCAGACGCCGTTCTCGACCACCGCATCGATCGCGCAACCCACCGAGCAGTGCGTGCAGACCGTGCGCCTGATCTCGATGTTGCCCCCGGCCTCGTTCTTCGCCTCCGCGGTGCCGATCATGCTGTAGGGCAGCTGCGCGGCCACGGCCGCGGCGCCCGCGGTGACGCCCGAGCGCCTTAGGAACGTGCGCCGATCCATGGTCTTTGCAAACGCGGCCTGCAACCCCTTCGCGAGGCGCGGCTCGGCCGCTGCAGTCGCAGATTTTCTGGTCAGCAGCATGGCGGACTCCTAGACCTTCGTGGTGCGGTAGTAGTTGTTGACGTGCTCGCTGGCCAGGTAGCCGCGCGTCGCACGCTTGTCTTTGCCGGCGGTCGGTGAAACGGGGGCGGGGTTTTTCGCTACGATCGCCGCGGCGGTGGCGGCGCTTCCTGCGCCGACAGTCAGGAGGAAATTGCGGCGGGACAGGCGCTTGGTGCGGTCGCTCATGGCTGCCTCCTTATTTCTAGTTATATCTGCGCCGATTCTAGAGCATTTCAAATGCCGCCAGTTCAAGCTCGAAGAAGCTTTTCGCGAAGCGGGCGACCGACCCGTAGAAGCTGGTTATCTCCGAATCCACTATTGCATTGCACAATGGCCCCATGGCAGGCCGGATCCAGCGGCTGAAAAACCGCTGCTGGTCGGCAAGTTCCGTCCTTTCCTCTGCAATGAGGTGCCGCATCGTCTCGCACAGCGCGGCAATGTGGTCCTCGGGCTCGGCCGCGCCGCTCCGGCGCGCCAGCCCCAGCGCGGCGAGGTCGGCGCGCAGCTCGGCGAGCGGCGCCTCGTTCGTGTAACGGATGGAATAGGCGCAGGCATAAAGCGTGATCGGCGCCTTGCCGACGCCGACGAAGGCCGTCTCGTACTCTTCGCGCACCGCGTGCGGGTCGGCGCCGGCCGCCGCGCGGGCGAGATCGCGCCACGCCGGCGCGATGCCGCCCTCCTGCGCATCGATCTGCTCCGCCCGGGCGATCGCTTGCAGGAGCGCGGCGTCCGGGGGCGCATAGAACAGCCGCGCCAGCAGACTGTAGAAATTGGCCCGGGCCGCCTCCTCCGGGCTCATTTCTTGAAGTCGAAAATCGTCGCCTCGGAGCGATTTTCCATCATGTCGACGACGCGGCAGTCGCCGCACATCTGCAGACGACGAAGCGCCCCCTCGCCCGCGAACATCGAGTGAGCGCCGAGCTTGCCGAGCATGCTGTCGACCATCTGCCGGGTGCCGAAGGGCTTGCCGCAGCGCACGCAATGGAACGGCTCGGCTTCGTTCAGGGTCACGGCCTCCTTCGCCTGGGGGCCGAAGAGGAGCCGCGGCACGAGCTGGATCGCGTCCTCCGGGCAGGTCTCGGCGCACAGGCCGCACTGCACGCAGTTGCGCTCGATGAAGCGCAGCCGCGGCGCGTCGGCGGCGTCGAGCAGCGCGCTTTCAGGGCAGGCGCCGATACAGGCCTTGCACAGCGTGCAGGTCTGCTTGTTGACCAGCAGCGCGCCAAACGGCGCCCCCGCCGGCAGCTTGATCTCCTCTACTTTTTGCGAGGCATTGCTGGCGAGGTGATCGAGCTCGAAATCGAGCGTGGTGCGCTTCTCGGGCGAGAGGTTGAAGGTGGCGGTTTTCGGCACCCCCGTCGCCGGTTTCAGCGCCCAAAGCTCCTTCTCAAGCGCCTCTCCCTCAAAAAGGAAGAAATGCGAACCGTCAAAACCCAGGGCATTGAGGATGACCTCGCCCAAAGCCATCTGCTCGCGCAGCGCCGCCACGTAGTGTGCTGATTCTTTCGTCGACACCACCACGACCTGGCTCGCGCCATAGCAGATGGCGCCGAGCAGCATGTCGAGGCCGATCGAGGCGACGTGGAACACTTCAAAGGGGATGGCGCGCGCCGGAAGGCCCTTGCCACCGCGCACCGCCTTACGGCCCACGGCCTGGACCGCCTCACGTCCGCTCTCCGTGTTGTGGAACACGAGGCAGGCGTCGGTGCCGCCCGCCTCGCGATAGGTCGAGAGCAACGTCTTCAACCTCATGCCGATGTCCGAAACTCGCGGATACGCATAGGTCATCGCACCGGATGGACAGACGGTCGCGCAGCCACCGCAGCCGGCGCACAGGTGCGGCTCGACTCTTACGTGATCGCCGTCGGCGCGGATCGCGCCGGTCGAGCAGACCTCGAGGCAGCGGTTGCAGCCCTCGATGCCCGAGCGGGCATGGGCGCAGATCCTTTCGCGGTAGACGAAAAAGCGCGGCTTCTCGAACTCGCCCACCAGCCGCGTCAGCTTCGCCGCGGCGAGCGCCTGCTCGAGCGGATCGGTCCCGGGCGCGAGGTAGCCCTGCGGCAGGTCGGGGACGCGCAGCAGCGGCTCCACCGAGAGATCGAGCACCAGGTCGAAGCTCTCCTTGCGCGCGCGTTCCGCGCGCGAGAAATCGACGGCGCCGATCTCGCCGCAGGCCGCCACGCACTGGCGATGCGCCTTGCATTTCCCGAGGTCGATCTGGTAGCTGAAGTCGATCGCGTTCTCGGGGCAGACGTCGATGCACTTGTTGCAGCGCGTGCACACGTCGAGGTCGATCGGGTTTTCCTGCAGCCACTCGACTTCGAAGGCGCCGAGCCAGCCCGCAACGCGCAGCGGCTTTCCGGACCACACCGGGAAGCTGCGCTCAGGCGGCAGCTCGCCGCCCATCGCATTCGTGATCAAGACATTGGGAGTAAGAACGCCCGCCAGGCGTCGCGCCCATTCAAGAGCGGCGACCGCGGGGCCGATGACCAGGACCTGGCCGGCGGACTTGTACTCGACGTTGGGCACCGGCTCGGGCTCCGGCAGCGCCGCGGCGGCCAGCAGCGCGGCGATTTTCGGCGTCGCCTGCCTGCCTTCGGCCGACCAGCCCGCCATCTCCCGGATGTTGACGAAGCGCAGCTCGGCCTTGGACCCCGCCGCCTCGGCGAGCTCGCCGAACAGCGGCGCTTCCTGCGTGCAGCCCACCAGAAGCGACTCGTCGCCGAGCGCCGCCTGGAACTGCCCGGCCTGCTTGCGGCACAGCTCGGTGTGGATGGGGAGCGGGGTACCCGTTTTCAACGCCGACGCCAGGGCCTGCGCATCGAGCGCGATGGTCCTGTTGCAGCTGCAGAGCTTAAGCGTCTTGTCTTTTATCGCCATGGTTCTCGATCGGTTCAACGGCCTTTGCTTCCTCTGCAGGTTTTTCTTCCTCTTGCTTGGATACGAGAAGCGTCTGCCGGGCGTGCTCCAGCTGCGAGAGCAGCTCCTCGCTGATCGGCTCCGCCTTCGTGTAATCGTCGATGTAGGTGTCGAGGCCGTCCATGACGTTGAAGCGCGGATCGGAAAACAGCTTCTTCAGCGCCGCGCGCTTCACGCCTTCCTCGACCTTCGAGTGCATGAACGCCTTGAAGTCGGACTCGAACGTGAGGCTGTCGAGCGGCGGCAGCTCGGGCGGTTTTTCCTGGGCAACGGGCTTTTGCGCAGCCGACTCGCGCTTCAACCTGGACCAGCGCCGGAGAAAATCCCGCTTCTCGTCGCCCATCAGCCGCGCGCCCGGTCTTTGGGCGACAGGAACGATTGCGGCTTGATGCGCTTCTTCGGCTCGGGGCGGTAGTTCTTCTCGACGAAATCCCCCACCCACGCGAACACCGCGGCCGGCATCGCCACCGAATCCACCTGCTCGCCGCCATCCATCCAGCGGCTCGCCTCGTCGTAGCTCACGGTGACGAACTGCGGCACCGCGCGCTCCTGCTGCATGCGCCACATCACGAACACGCGCGGCTCCTGCGTCGACACGTTGTGGTAATAGCCCTCGGCTTCCGAGCGATGCAGGACCATCTCGAACCCCGGATAAAGCCACTGCGTGGCCCCGTCCTGCTCGACGATGACGCGCGCTTCGCCGGGGGCGTCGTAGTCGGCGAGCACGCCGAGCGCTTCCCAGACCTCGCTTTGCCAGCGGTTCTGCACGCCGCGGCGCTGCATGATCACCGCGACGCGCTTTCTCGGTAAATCCATGCCGCGAACTATACCCCGGTCTGCTATGATTTTTCAGGCGATGGCACCATGGCGATGAAGGTCATTCCAATCAGCTCCGGGCGTTCTCCGGTCCCGGCCTTCGAGGGCGGGACGCTGCGCGACAGCCTGAAGAGGCCGATGCACGACCTGCGCATCTCGGTCACCGACCGCTGCAACTTCCGCTGCGTGTACTGCATGCCGCGCGAGGTCTTCGACGCCCATTACAGCTTCCTGCCGCACAGTGCCATCCTCAGCTTCGAGGAAATCGCGCGGCTGGCGCGCATCTTCGTCGGCCTCGGCGTGGAGAAGATCCGCCTGACCGGGGGCGAGCCGCTGGTGCGCCGCGACCTGGTCCGCCTGGTGGCGATGCTCAAAGAGCTCGATGTCGAGCTCACCTTGACGACCAACGGCTCGCTCCTAGCCAGAAACGCGCCAGCCCTGGCGCAGGCGGGCCTGGACCGCGTCACGGTCAGCCTGGACTCGCTCGACGAGGCCACCTTCCGCGCCATGAACGACGTCGATTTCCCGGTGGCGAAAGTGCTCGAGAGCATCGACGCCGCGGCGGCGGCCGGCCTTTCGCCGGTGAAGATCAACATGGTGGTGAAGCGCGGCGTCAACGACCGCGACATCCTGCCGATGGCCGAGCGCTGGCGCGGCAGCGGGCACATCGCGCGCTTCATCGAGTACATGGACGTCGGCAGCTCGAACGGCTGGCGCATGGACGACGTGGTGCCCTCGGCCGAGGTCGTACGGCGCATTTCCGAGCGCTGGCCGCTCGAGCCGGTCGGCGCCAACTACGCGGGCGAAGTCGCCGAGCGCTGGCGCTACGCCGACGGCGGCGGCGAGATCGGCGTCATCTCGTCGGTCACCCAGGCTTTCTGCAGCAGCTGCACGCGGATGAGGCTGTCGACCGAGGGCGCGCTCTTTACCTGCCTCTTCGCGCAGTCGGGCCACGACCTGAAGTCGCTGGTGCGCGGCGGCGCCTCGGACGGGGAAATTCGCGACCAGATCGCCGCGGTCTGGCAGCGGCGGGCCGACCGGTATTCCGAAATCAGAACTGCTGAAACCGCAAAGCTGCAAAAAGTGGAGATGTCCTACATCGGTGGCTAAGCACCGACCGCAGCTGACCGACGCGGCGCGCCCCGCCACCTTCGAGGTCGAGGCCTACAACGAGCGCGGCGAGATGGTGCCGACCGCGATTGCCGGCGAGCATCCGCTCACGCTGTACGTCGACAAGCGCGAGATCGTCACGCTGATGACGCTCGGGCACGCTCCCGAAGCGCTCGCCATCGGCTATTTGCGCAACCAACGGCTGGTTTCTTCAATCGAGGAAATCACCGCCGTGCAAGTCGACTGGGAAACGAACTCGGTGGCAGTCACGACCCACAAGAAGAGAAATCTCGAAAAGAAGATGGAAAAGCGCACCGTCACCACCGGCTGCGGGCAAGGCACGGTGTTCGGCGACCTGATGGAGGAAATAGA
>DATILQ010000213.1:0-9801 GCA_035476235.1 Burkholderiales bacterium | reverse complement strand
TGGAGCGCGTCGAGGGAACTCCGACGCCAAGTCGCTAGTGATGCAGAATCTTGGAGAGGAATTGCTGCGCGCGCTCGGAGCGCGGCGTGCCGAAGAAGTCGTCCTTCTTCGCATCCTCGACGACCTTGCCGGCGTCCATGAAGATCACGCGGTGCGCCACCTTGCGCGCGAAGCCCATCTCATGCGTGACGACCATCATGGTCATGCCTTCCTTGGCGAGCTCGACCATGACGTCCAGTACTTCGTTGATCATTTCAGGGTCGAGCGCCGAGGTCGGCTCGTCGAACAGCATGGCGATCGGGTCCATCGACAGCGCGCGGGCGATCGCCACGCGCTGCTGCTGACCGCCGGAGAGCTGGCCGGGGTACTTGTCCTTGTGGGCGAGCAGGCCGACGCGGTCGAGGAGCTTCAGCCCTTTCTGCCGCGCCTCATCGGAGCTGCGGCCGAGCACCTTGACCTGGCCGAGAGTCAGGTTCTCGGTCACCGTCATGTGCGGAAACAGCTCGAAATTCTGGAACACCATGCCGATGCGCGAGCGCAGCTTCGGCAGATTGGTCTTGGGATCGCCGACCGAGATGCCTTCGACCGTGATGCTGCCCTTCTGGAAAGGCTCGAGCGCGTTTACGCACTTGATGATGGTCGACTTGCCGCTGCCCGAAGGGCCGCAGACCACCACCACCTCGCCTTTCGCCACTTCGGTGGAACAGTCGGCGAGCACCTGGAAGCTGCCGTACCACTTGCTTACGTTCTTGATTGAAATCATCGAATGATCGCGATCCTGTTCTGAAGGCGCTTGACGAGGGTCGACAGGCCGTAGGAAACGACGAAATAGACCACGGCGACGAACGTGTACATCTCGACCAGGCGGTAGTCGCGATTCGCGACTTTCGACGCCGCGCCGAGGAAGTCGGTCGCCGAGATCACGTACACCAGGGAAGTGTCCTGGAACAGGATGATGGTCTGCGTGAGCAGCACCGGCAGCATGTTGCGGAACGCCTGGGGGAGGACGATCTTCCCCATGGTCTGCCAGTAGTTGAGGCCGAGCGCGTAGCCAGACCAGACCTGGCCGCGCGCGACCGACTGGATGCCGGCGCGCATGATCTCGGCGTAGTACGCCGCCTCGAACATGGTGAAGGTGATGACCGCCGACATCCATGCGCCAACCTTGACTGGATTGGGTTCTCGAAGAATCCACGCACCGATGTAGGGCACCAGGAAGAAGAACCAGAAGATCACCAGCACCAGCGGCACCGAGCGCATCAGGTTCACGTAGGCGCCGGCGAGCCAGGAGAGCGGCTTGAAGGCCGAAAGCCGCATCATCGCGAGCAGCGTGCCGAAGATGATGCCGCCGGACATCGCCAGCAGCGTCAGCGTGACGGTGAAGGTCATGCCCTCCCGGAACAGGTAGCCCCAGGAGCGCTGGATGACGTCGAAGTCGAAGCCGGAGTCCATTCTAGTGCCCCGCCAGCGGCGCGCCCGCGGCGGCGATCAGGCCGGGCACCCGCACCTTCTTCTCGAGCATGCGCATGCCCAGGACCACCACCATGTTGGTGAGCAGGTAGATGACGGTGGCCGCGGCGAATGCCTCGAACACGTGGAAGCTGAACTCCTGCATGGCGCGCGCGCGGCCGGTGAGCTCGAGCAGCCCGATGGTCAGCGCGACCGAGGAGTTCTTGATGACGTTCATGAACTCGGAGGTGATCGGCGGCAGGAGGATGCGGAAGGCCTGCGGCAGGATGACGTAGCGATAGGTCTGCGCCGCGGTGAGCCCCATCGCGGTGCCGGCCATGCCCTGGCCGCGCGGCAGCGACTGGATGCCGGCGCGCACCTGCTCGGCGATGCGCACCGAGGTGTAAATGCCGAGGCACAGCACCGCCGGGATGTAGGAGCTCCAGGGCGGCGGCATCTGCTTGATCCAGTCGCCGAGCTCCTTCGGCAGCAGCTCCGGCATCACGAAGAACCACAGGAACATCTGCACGATGAGCGGGATGTTGCGGAAGATCTCGACGTAGAGGTTGCCGAGCCGCACCACCCACGGCATCGGCGTGGTGCGCAGCGTCCCGACCAGCGAGCCGATGACGAGGGCTATTACCCACGCGGCCAGCGCCGTGGCGAGCGACCAGCCCAGCCCGACGATCAGGTACTGGAGGTAGATCCCGGTGCCGCCGGGCTCCTTCTCCAGCAAGATTCCCCAGTGCCAGTTGTAGCCCACGCCCCTCCCGCAGGAACTACAGGATCGGATTACTTGTAAGCGGCCTGGTCCCCGGAATCGGTCGGGCTCGCGATCACTTTCCTGAACTGCTCGCTCATCGGCACGTTGAGGTTGATGTTCTTGGGCGGCACCGGCTTGAGGAACCATCGCTCATAGATGGCGTTGATCGCGCCCGACTTGTAGGTGTCGGTCATTGCGGCGTCGACCACTTTCTTGAACGCGGTGTCGTCCTTGCGCAGCATGATGCCGTAGGGCTCGACCGACAGCGCCTCGGCCGAGATCACGTAGTCGCCGGGATTGCGGGACTGCGCGACCAGGCTGTAGAGCAGGATGTCGTCCATGACGAACGCCACCGCGCGCCCGGTCTCGACCATCTGGAAGGCTTCGGCGTGGCCGTTGGCCGAGATGATGTTCATGCCGAGGTTGTGCTGGCCGTTGAGCTCGGTGATCTGCTTGATGTTGGTGGTGCCCGCAGTCGACACGACGGTCTTGCCCTTGAGGTCGGCGAGGTGGTTGAGCTTGGCGGACTTCCTCGCCACCCAGCGGTTGGCGGTGACGAAGTGCGTGATCGTGAACCACACCTGCTTCTGGCGCTCGAGGTTGTTGGTGGTCGAGCCGCACTCGAGATCGATGGTGCCGTTCGCCATCAGCGGGATGCGGTTGGCCGAGGTGACCAGCTGGTACCTGACCTCGAGCTTCGGCATCTTCAGCTCGCTCTTCACCGCCTCGACGATGCGGCCGCACAGCTGCATCGCGTAGCCGACCGGCTGCTGCTTGTCGTCGTAGTACGAGAACGGCACCGAGGCATCGCGGTGGCCGATGGTGATCGAGCCGCTGTCCTTGATCTTCTTCAGGGTGTCCTGCGCCGTGGCGGGCAAGGCGACGGCCAGGGCCGCCGCGAATCCGGCGAGCAGGACAAGAGCGCGCTTCATGGGGTGGACCTCCTCGTTGGTCGTTCCGCGGAAAATTCTACCCTAGTTGAAGCTGGCGGCCATGTTGCGCACCCGCTCGGCCACCGCCGAGAGCAGCGAAACGGCGAACGTCGGGTCGGCCTTGATCAGGTTGAGGAACACGATGCGGTTGATGGCGAGCAGCGTGCAGTCGGTCTCGGCAGCGGCGTCCGCGGCGCGCGCCGACTGGTCGAGCAGCGCCATCTCGCCGAACACCCCTCCGGGTCCCAGGCGCTCTACCACCGCTCCGCGCAGCGAGATCGCCACGCGGCCATCCAGGACCACGTACATCAGCGCGCCGGCCTGCCCCTCCACCATGATGACCTGGCCGCGGTCGTAGCGCGCGAGCGCCTGGTCGCCCAGCCCCCTGACGAGCGCGGCGAGCAGGCCCTTGTCGAAGACGCTCGACTCCCTGGCAGCGCTCGCGGCGGAAGGAACCTGCGTCATCGCGGCGAGCATGCCGCGCAGCCGCCCGATCATCATGCTGAGCAGCATGAGGGCAAACTCGGGCTTCTTCGCGAGCGCGCTCCTTAGCGCCTTGTCGTCGAGCGCGATGACCCGGCATGCCGTGCTGGCGATGGCGGTGGCGCTGCGCGGCGCTTCGCTGACCGCGGCCCACTCGCCGAAGACCTGGCCCGGCGTCACGGTGCGCACCGGCTTGCCCTTCGCGACCAGCGTCACTTCGCCCTCGAGCAGGTAGTACATCTTGTCGCTCTGCAGGAAGAAGCGGCTCGCCTTCTCGTTCTCGCTGAAGATCCTGGTCCCGGCCGGGACCTCTTCCTGCTTTCCCGCGCCGCTGAAAAATTCCAGCGCAACCGCCGGGTCGTACGCGGGCGCTCGCACGGGCTCGCGCGCCGGCTTGCTGAAATCGAGCTCCTCCATCAAGGCTCCTTCACTTCGTAAGCGCAGACGCGGTGGACTCCTCGACGAAGTCCCTGATCGCGGCGCGAAACAGCGGCCCGCCGACGGCGGCGTTGTTATTGTGCATGCCGCCGCCGATCGCAATGAATCGCTTCCTTCCACCCGAAGCCCTGAACAGTTGCTCGCCCATCGAGTAGGGAACCACCTCGTCGGCGGTTCCATGGATGTAGAGCACGGGAAGCTCCAGCCTGCTCACCTTCTGGATGGAATCGAAGCGTTGATTTAGAAGCCCGATCGGCAGCAGGGCATACTGCCTGCGGAGCTTCGCCATATCGCGGATCGAAGTAAAGCTGCTCTCCACGATGAGACCGGCGGCTTCCGGGTGATGCAGAGCCAGCTCGATGCCAATCGCCCCGCCCAGGGAATGGCCATAGATGCACAGATTTGCCGGACGGATGCCGCGGTGATCGACCAGGTAAACCCAGGCGGCTTCGGCGTCTTCGTAGACCGTTTTCTCGGAAGGGAATGAACCTTCGCTCTCGCCGTAGCCGCGATAATCCGGCATGAACACGGCATATCCGAGCTCGCGTAGCGCGGCAATGTCGCCCATGCGGGTGCTCACATTGCCGTCGTTGCCGTGCAGGTAGAGCACCACTTTCGCATCCCAGGCGGCTGGAGCCACCCACCAGCCGTGCAGCGACTGCCCGGCCTCGCCGGACACCGTTACCGGAAGTCCGACGTCGCGGACGTTGAAGGAGAAATCGGAGGGCTGCGCATAAAGGACTCTGTCCGGCTCGAAAATAAAATAGCTTACACAGCTTTGACAGCCCCATAACACCAGGCCGATGACGCCGTAGCCGAGCAATATGCTGGCGACGAAGGCGAACGGAAGAAGCAGCCACGCTCTCGAAGACGGGCCCGCGGGCAATCTCATGGTAGATTGGGACACGGGGGATACTTTACCCATCGCGGCATGAAAATGTCATTCGTGCGCCTTGCAGCGGCGGCATGCCTCGCGGTGCCGGCTTTGCCCGCCGTGGCGCAGACCGCGGCGCCGCCGGAGTATTCCAACCTGATCGGACCCGCGCTGCGCTCGCGCCCGGCCTACGACGGGTCCAGGTCGCAGGATGTAGACGTGGTGCCGCTCCTCGACTACGACAACGGCCCGCTCTTCGCACGCACCGTGCAAGGGGTGCTCGAAGGGGGCGTGCACGCGCAGGTCGGCTCCGGGTTCACGATCGGCGCGCAGCTCGCCTATGAGGAAGGCCGCAAGGCAAGCGAGGCGGGCTTCTTGCGCGAGCGCAATGTGGCCGACCTCGGCGTCGGCGCTTCCTACGGCGTGCACGCGGAATGGGATACCAAGCTCGGCGCGGCCCCGGTTCTGCTGCTTGCGCGCGTGCGCCAGCAGGTGCGCAGCGAGCGCGGTGCCGAGGCGGATCTGCGCGCGACCGTCGGCGTATACAAGAACGGCCCCTTCCAGGCCGGGATCTTCGGCCAGATGACCTGGGCCGACGGCAAATCGATGCGTACCTACTACGGGCAGCCCGGCTTCGATCCCTCGGGCGGCCTGCTCTTCGCCAGCGCCGGCCCGCTCGGCTCGTACGACATCGACCCGCACTGGACCGTCATGGCCAGCATCGAGGGCCGGCGCCTGCAGGGCGACGCCGCGCGCAGCCCGCTCGCCGAGAAGAAATCGAGCTACTACGCCGTCGCCGGCGTCGCCTACCGCTTCTGAGCCGGCGCGGGCTCTAATCGGCGCGCAGCCAGGTCTGCGTGCGGCCCAGAAACGGGATGCCGATGAAACCGCGCACCTCGAGTTTTCGGCCGCCGTCGGCAAGGCGCATGCTGCAGCGATAAACCTTGCCGTCGTCAGGATCGAGAATTTCTCCGCCGGAGTACTGCTCCCCGTCCCAGCGCAGCCGCCGCAGGATCTTCATGCCTACGATCGGCGCGTTCTTCAGCTCGCCGCTGCATTCCTCGCACAGGGGATTCGGACTGGACGCGGGCGGGGAGAACACGGCGTGCACGGTGCCCTCGAACTCTCCGTCGACCTCGACGACGCGCACCAGCCCGTCGGCTTCCCCGGTGCGATCGCTGAAAGTCCGCCAGAGACCGGCGGGCGTCGGCGGCTGAGCCAGCGCGGCCGCCGCGGCGAGGAGCAGCGCAGCCGGGCCGAGCCTTATGACTGCTTTGCCCGCGAAAGCACCTGGTCGAGCAGGAGAGCGGCCAGGTCCAGCTCCTGCGTCGTGATCTCGAGCGACGGGGCGAGGGTGATCACGTTCTTGTAATAGCCGCCGATGTCGAGCACCAGCCCGATGGTTCGCGAGCCGATCGACAAATCGCCTTCGAGCCCGATCTGGAACATGCGGTCCGCCAGGCGCCGGCTCGGCGTGAAGCCGTCGGCTTCGCACATTTCCATCCGCAGCGCGAGGCCCAGAGCGTCGACCTCGCCGATCTCGGGATGCTTTGCCTGGAGCTGCTTCAGCTTGCCGAGCAGGTAGGCGCCCTTGCGCGTCACGCTCGCCTCGTAGCCGCCGCCGCCCAGGATCCTCATGACGGCGAGCCCGGCGGCCGTGCCGAGCGTGTTCGACGCAAAGGTCGAGTGCGTGGAGCCGGGCCCGAACACGCTCGGCTTGATGAGCTCCTCGCGCGCCCAGATGCCGGAGAGCGGGTTCATCCCGTTGGTGAGCGCCTTGCCGAACACGATGATGTCCGGCTGGGTGTCGAAATGCTCCATCGCCCACATCTTCCCGGTGCGGCAGAAGCCCATCTGGATCTCGTCGTCGACGAGCAGGATGCCGTGGCTTTTGCAGATCGCGGCAAGCCGCCTGAAGTAGTTCTTCGGCGGAATCACGTAGCCGCCGGTGCCCTGCACCGCCTCGACGAAGAACGCGCCGAACTCGGCGCGCCCGGTCTTCGGGTTCCACGCTCCCGTGTACTCGTGCTCGAATAGGCGCTCGAATTCGGCGATGCACTGGTCCTCGGTCTTTTGCGCGTCGCCGCGGTAGGGGGAGCGAAACGCATAGGGGAACGCAATGAACTCCGCGCGGTCGGCAAACTCTCCGAAGGCCTCGCGGTAGCGGTACGAAGAGGTGATCGCCGACGCGGCCAGCGTGCGGCCGTGGTAGCCGCCCTGGAACGCCAGCATCCGCTGCCGGCCGGTGACCTTGCGCACGAGCTTCAACGCGTCCTCGATGGCCTGCGAGCCGCCGACATTGAACTGCACCCGGCCCTTCATGCCGAAGGCGCGCTCGATGCTCTCGCAGATCATTTCGGCCAGTTCGATTTTCTCCCTGTGCAGGTACTGGCAGGCGAGCTGCGGCAGCCTCTCCATCTGCTCGCGCATCGCCCTGTTCACCGCCGCGTTGGCGTAGCCCAGGTTGACCGCCGAGTACCACATCTGCAGGTCGAGATATGGCCTGCCGTACAGGTCGTAGAGGTAGCTGCCCTCGCAGCGCTCGAAGAGCTTGGGCTTCTCCGCGTAGTGGACCGTGTCGCCATGCGAGCAGAAGCGGTCCTCCTTCGACAGCAGCGTCAGTTCCTCGTCAGAAACCTGCCTCGACGTCGATTCGGTGAGCGGCTTGTTCATCTTTGGTAAGATACGGAGCGTATCACGCAACTTTATTCGAACGCGTCAGCCGAGACGCGCGTGATTCACCCTTCATAAGGCTGAATATGGCAGTCGAGTGGGCGCGGTTGAAGCCGCAGCGAGCGGTCGAGCTTGTCGACCGCGGCATCTTTCTGCAGGGCGACGGCGGCTGCAGGGTGATGCTGCTGCATGGCCTGACCGGATGCCCGGCGGAGCTCGGCTACCTCGCCCATTGGCTGCGGAGCCGTGGACGCTATCACGTGAGCTGCCCGCGACTCGTGAACCACGGCCAGCCGCTCGGCGTTCTCGCGCGCACGACCTCGGCGCAGCTCTACCAGTCGGCGAAAGACGCGTTTTTCGAGGCGCGCGCGGCGGCGCGAGCGGAGGGCGTGCCGCTGGTCATCGGCGGACTGTCCCTCGGCGCCAACCTTTCATTGATGCTGGCAGCGGAGTTCCCGGACGACGTGGCGGGAGTCGCCTGCCTCGCGCCGACGCTGTTCTACGACGGCTGGAGCGTGCCCTGGTACCACCGGCTGATCCCGCTGGCCGACTACACGCCGTTCAAGTACTTCACCTATTTCCGCGAGGACGAGCCTTTCGGGCTGAAGGACGAGTCGCTGCGCGGCAAGATCGCGGCGCGTTACCGCAAAACGAGCTTGCACGACAGCACCGACGCCGCCCAGTTCGGGTATGCGCATTTTCCGGTGCGCCTGTTCTGCGAGATGCGGCGCCTGATCAAGCTGTGCAAGCGGGTGCTGCCCCGTGTGGCCTGCCCGGTTCTCGTCGTCCAGGCGGAGCAGGACGATGTGACCGGCCCGAAGAATGCGCAGTTCATCATCGAGCGTGTCGGCTCCTCGATACGCGAGCTGTTGCTTCTCAAGCAGTCCTACCACCTGGTGTCCGCCGATCTGGAGCGATCGACCGTGGCGGACCATCTGCAGAAATTCTGCGGCTCTCTCGCCTTGCTCGAGGGCGAGGCGCCGAAGGTGGGGCGGGCGCATGCCAAGATCGCTGCTTAAGCCGGTGCTGTTTTTCGACTTCGACAATACCCTCATGCAGGGCGACATCCTCGACGAGGCCATCGAGAAGTACTCGCCGAACGAGGCGTGGCGCGATTGGGAAGATGCCTGGGCGAAAGGGCATCTTCCGGCCCGGGATTGCCTGCGGCTGCAGGTCGGGAACATGCGCGTATCCCGCGAGACGCTGCTCGAGGATCTGACGCGGGTGCGCATCGATCCCGCGTTCGCCGAGATCGTCGAATGGGCGAAGCTGCGGCAAGTCGGCGTCAACATCGTCAGCGACAGCTTTGTGCCGCTCATACGGCATATCCTGCGCAGCAACGGAATCGACGGCATCCCGGTCTTCGCGAACGACCTCCGGTTCCTGGCCAACGACCGGCTGGTTGCGTCGTTCCCGTTTTATGACCCTGCCTGCGAGCGCTCGGCGAACGCCAAGGCGCGCCACCTCGTGCCGTTCCGCGCCAACCGGATCATCTTCGCGGGCGACGGCCACTCGGATCTCGACGCGGCGCTGGCCGCCGACGTGGTGTTCGCGAAATGCGCCCTCGCCAACGAGCTCGATGCGCGCGGCGTCGCGTTCTACCCTTTCGAAACGCTCGAGCCCGTGCTGGCGTATCTGGAAACGGTCGAGGATGCTCTGCGCGAGTCTGCCGCGTGGGCTGCCGCGCAGGACGAAGGCCGATAGCGAGCCAGCCGCCGCCCCGATCCAGTAACGCCGTCATGACCCAGCCCGTCCGCATTGAGCACGACCTGCTCGGCGACCGCGCGGTCCCGGCCGACGCCTACTACGGCATCCACACCCTGCGCGCGCTGGAGAATTTCTCCATCACCGGCACGCCGATCTCTCACTACCCGGAGCTCATCCACGCGCTCGCCTGCGTCAAGCAGGCTGCGGCCATCGCCAATGCCGAGCTAGGGCTGCTCGACGAGAAGCGCTCGGTCGCCATCCGCCTCGCCTGCGAGGAGGTGCGCGAGGGTAAGCTGCGCGAGGAGTTCGTGGTCGACGTGATCCAGGGCGGCGCCGGCACGTCGACCAACATGAACGCCAACGAGGTGATCTGCAACCGCGCGCTCGAGCTCCTCGGCCACCAGAAGGGCGAGTACCAGCACCTGCACCCGCTCGACCACGTCAACCTGTCGCAGAGCACCAACGACGTCTACCCGACCTCG
>DATILQ010000212.1:0-12404 GCA_035476235.1 Burkholderiales bacterium | reverse complement strand
TGCTCGCGCACGACCGGCTTGGCGTGGAACGCGATCGACACGCCGGCCTCGGCCATCATCTTGAGGTCGTTCGCGCCGTCGCCGATCGCCACGGTTTGTTCCTTTCCCGCTTTCAGCTCCTTCGCGACGCTGCGGAACTTGGCCGCCTTCGCGTCGGCTTCGACGATGTCGCCGATCACGCGCCCGGTCAGCCGGCCGCGCTCGATGCCGAGCACGTTGGAAACCGTGTAGTCGATGTCGAGGCGCGCCTTGAGCCTCTCGGTAAAGAAGGTGAAGCCGCCCGAGACCAGCAGCAGCTGCACACGGTGCCGCTTGCAGGCCGCCAGCAGCCGCTCGGCGCCGGGAGTGAGCCGAAGCCGCTCGTCGTAGACGCGGCCGAGCGCGGATTCCTCAAGACCCCGGAGCAGCGCGACGCGGCGGCGCAGGCTCTCCGTGTAGTCGATCTCGCCGCGCATCGCCTGCGCGGTGATGGCGGCGATTTCCGCCTTCTTGCCGGCCATGTCGCCGATCTCGTCGATGGACTCGATGGTGATCAGCGTCGAGTCCATGTCCATCGCGAGGAGCTTCAGATCGGCGAAGCGCCGTCCTTGCGGCATCCAGGCGTGGTCGATCAGGCGCGCTTCGCACCAGGCAGCGATCGAGTCGTCGCGCTGCGCGTTTGGCAGCCGGAACGCATCGGCGGCGATCGTCTCGACCGGCCGCGACCGGGTGCGGCGCGCGAGCTCGGCGGCGTCATCGCGGCTCATCGAGGGACCCTGGACCACCAGGTGAAAAATGGGGTCTGTCCCTGTTTTCGTCATGCCGCGAGCTGGTGCAGGATCTCTTTCACCGCCTGCGCGCGCTCGGGCCACGCCGGCAGCTTGGCCTCGACGCGGATGCGCTCCGGACCGACGAGGCGCGCGTTGCGCCGGCCGCGCACGAACTCGATCACCTTGGCGCCGTCGAGCGGCGGGTTCTTCACGAACTGCAGCTGCACGGCCTCGTGGGTCGCGTCGACGCGCGAAACGCCGAGCGGCCGCGCGGCGAGCCGTACCTGATGGCATTCAAGCAGCGCGCGCGCCGGCTCGGGCAGCTCGCCGAAGCGGTCGACGAGCTCCTCGCGCAGGGCTTCGAGCTGCTCGGGCGCATCGGTATCGGCGAGCCGTTTGTAGAGCGCGAGCCGCTCCTGCACGTCGCTGCAGTAGCTCGCCGGCAGCAACGCCGGGACGTGAAGATTGACTTCGGTATCGAGAGCAAGATCCTTCTCGAGCGCCGGCGCGCGGCCCGACTTCAATGCGCGCACCGCGCGCTCGAGCATGCGGGCGTAGAGCGAAAAGCCGACTTCCTGGATCTCGCCCGACTGCGCTTCGCCGAGGACCTCGCCGGCGCCGCGGATCTCCAGGTCGTGCATGGCGAGGTAAAAACCGGAGCCGAGCTGTTCCATCATCTGGATTGCCTCGAGGCGCTTCTTCGCCTGCGCGCCGAGGGCATCCTCGGGCGGCGTCAGCAGGTAGGCGTAGGCCTGGTGGTGGGAGCGGCCGACCCGGCCGCGCAGCTGGTGCAGCTGCGCCAGGCCGAACTTGTCGGCGCGGTGGATGACCATGGTGTTGGCGGTCGGAATATCGATGCCGCTCTCGATGATCGTCGAGCACAGCAGCAGGTTGGACCGCTGCGCGTTGAATTCGCGCATCACGCGCTCCAGCTCGCGCTCGCGCATCTGGCCGTGCGCCACCGCGATGCGCGCCTCGGGGAGCAGGCGGGCGAGGCGCTCGCGCATGCGCTCGATGCTGTCGACCTCGTTGTGCAGGAAGTAGACCTGGCCGCCGCGCTTCAGCTCGCGCAGCACCGCCTCGCGAATCAGCCCTTCCGACCAGGGCGCGACGAAAGTCTTGATCGCCAGCCGCTTCTCGGGCGCGGTGGCGATCACCGAGAAATCGCGGATCCCCTCCAGCGACAGCGCCAGCGTGCGCGGGATCGGCGTCGCGGTGAGGGTGAGGACGTCGACCTCGGCGCGCAAGCGCTTCAGCGCCTCCTTCTGCCGCACGCCGAAGCGGTGCTCTTCGTCGATGATCACCAGCCCCAGGCCGGAGAACTTCACGTCCCGGGCGAGCAGCTTGTGCGTGCCGATGACGATGTCCACCTCGCCCGAGGCGAGCTGCCGGATGATCCGCTCCGCCTCTCTGGAGCTTCTGAAGCGCGACAGCTCGGCGATCCGCACCGGCCATTCGGCGAAGCGATCCGCAAAAGTCTGCAGGTGCTGCTCGGCGAGGAGCGTCGTCGGGCAAAGGACGGCGACCTGCTTGCGGTCGGCGATGGCGACGAACGCGGCCCGCAATGCGACCTCGGTCTTGCCGAAGCCGACATCGCCGCAGACCAGCCGGTCCATCGGCTTGCCGGCGGCCATGTCGGCGATCACCGCCTCGATCGCCGCCGCCTGGTCGGGCGTCGCCTCGTAGCCGAAGCCCTCGGCGAACGCCTCGAGGTCGTTGTGCCTGATGCCGAAGGCGTGGCCGTGGCGCGCGGCGCGCCGCGCGTACAGGGCGAGCAGCTCGGCGGCGGTGTCGCGCACCTGCTTTGCGGCGCGCGCCTTGGCCTTGTCCCATTCGCCGCTTCCAAGCTTGTGCAGCGGCGCCTCCTCGGGCTGCGCGCCGCTGTAGCGCCCGATCACGCCGAGCTGCGACACCGGCACATAGAGCTTGTCGCCGCCCTGATACTCCAGCAGAAGGAATTCGCCCTGGCCGTCCTCCAGCTCGAGGTTGAGCAATCCCTGGTAGCGGCCGATGCCGTGCTGCTCGTGCACGACCGGGTCGCCGACCTTCAGCTCCGACAGGTCGCGCAGCATCCCCTCGATCGAAGTGCGCGTCTCGGCTTTGCGCGCGCGGTGGCGGACCACGCCCGCATAGAGCTCGGCCTCGGTGACGATCGCCCAGCCTTCGGCGCTCACCACGAAGCCGTGAGCCAGGGGACAGACACAAAGCACAAAAGACCGGTCCCCCGACTGGAATTCCTGGAAGTCCCTGCACAAGCCGGGCTTGAGGCCGTGCTCGGCAAAATAGGTCGCCATGGTCTCGCGGCGGCCCGCCGACTCGGCGGCCACCATCACGCGCAGATTCGATGTATCGAGGAAGCGTTTGAGCGCGGCAAGCGGATCCTGCGCGCGGCGGTCCACGGCGACGCCCGGCGGCGGCGTCGCGACCGCGCCGCCGTCCTGGTCCTCCTCCTTGCCGTGGAAATCGATGCGCGGGTGCTCGCGCAGCCGCAGGTAGAACTCCTCGGCCGGCACGAAGAGCTGCGGCGGCGGCAGCAGCGGCCGGTTGGGGTCGCCGCCCTGCAGGCTGAACCGCGAGGCCGCCTCGCGCCAGAAGTCCTGGATCGCGCCCGACACGTCGTGGTGCAGCGCCACGCTGCAGCCCTGCGGAAGATAGTCGAACAGCGTCGCGGCCGCTTCGAAGAACAGCGGCAGGTAGTACTCGATGCCGGCGGCCGGCACGCCGTTAGAAACGTCCCGGTAAAGAGATTTCTTCGACGGATCGCCCTCGAACAGCTCGCGCCAGCGGCTGCGGAACCGCGCGCGGCCCGCCTCGTCGAGCGGAAACTCGCGCGCCGGCAGCAGCCGGATCTCCTTCACCGCATAGAGCGAGCGCTGCGTATCGACGTCGAAGGTCTTGATCGCCTCGATGACCTCGTCATCCAGGTCGAGGCGGTAGGGCAACGCGCTGCCCGTCGGAAACAGATCGATCAGCCCGCCGCGGAAGCAGAATTCTCCCGGCGCCACGACCTGGGTGACGTGCTGGTAGCCGGCGATGCCCAGTTGCTCTCTCAACGAGTCCAGCGCCAGCTTTTCCTGGGTCTTCAGGGAAAACGTGCGGCCGGCAACGTACGCAGGCGGGCATAGCCGCACCAGCGCGGTCGGCGCCGGCACGACGGCCACGTCGAACTCGCCGCGCTGGATCCGGTACAGGGTCGCCAGCCGCTCCGACACCAGGTCCTGATGGGGGGAGAACTGGTCGTAGGGCAGCGTCTCCCAGTCGGGCAGCAGGCAGACCCGCAACTGCGGCGAGAACCACGCGACCTCGTCGAGCAGGCGCTGCGCATCGAGCGCGGTGGCGGTGATCACCGCCAGAGGCTTTTCCGCGGTCCCCAGGCGCGCGAGGGCGAGCGCGTCCGAAGAGCCGCTCAGCCGGGTGTAGCGCCTGTGGGCGGGAAGTGAATCGCGATGCATCGGCGGAAAAACCGTGTAATTATATCGTCCTGAATTTACAAGAACTTTGACTTGCCTCTGTTCGCCCTGATCCCGGCCGCCGGTAGCGGCACGCGCCTCGCCGGCGAGCGGCCCAAGCAATACGCGGCGCTGGCCGGCAAGCCGATGCTCTGGCACGCGGTGCGCGCGATCTGCGTGCCACCGGTCGAGCACGTCTTCGTGGTGCTCGCACCGGAAGACAGCGCATTCTCCCGCCATGACTGGAGCGCCTTCGCGGGCAAGCTGGAGCCCCTTTACTGCGGCGGCGGGACGCGGCGCGACTCGGTCTACAACGGCCTGGTCGCCGCGATGGCTGCAGTCGATGCAGACGACTGGATGCTGGTGCACGACGCGGCGCGGCCTTGCCTCCCCCAGAGGGACCTGGAAAGCCTGATCAGGCAGACCGAGGCGGACGAGGTGGGCGGGATCCTGGCGCTGCCGGTGGCCGAAACCGTGAAAGCCGTTGCAAAGGACGAGGCCGGAGTGCAGCGTATCGACCGCACCGAGGATCGCGCCCAGCTCTGGCTCGCGCAGACGCCGCAGATGTTTCGCGCCGGGCTGCTTGCGCAGGCGCTCCGGCAGGCGAAAGGCGCGGTGACCGATGAGGCCGGCGCGATCGAGCAAATGGGACTCAAGCCGCGCCTGGTCGCGGGCAGCCGCGAGAACCTGAAGGTGACCTACCCGGAAGATCTGGCGATCGCGGCAGCCATCCTGGCGAGGCGCCGATGAGGATCGGACAGGGTTTCGATGTGCATCCTTTCGCCGAAGGGCGCAAGCTCGTCATCGGCGGCGTCGAGATTGCGCATCACAAGGGCTTGCTGGGGCATTCCGACGCCGACGTGCTCATGCACGCGATCTGCGACGCGCTGCTGGGCGCCGCGGGCCTGGGCGACATCGGTCGGCATTATCCCGACAGCGATGCCAGCTACGCCGGCATTGACAGCCGCGAGCTGCTGCGCGACGTTGCGAGGAAGCTGAGAGAGCTGAACTTCAAGATCGTCAACCTCGACGCCACCATCATCGCCCAGGAGCCCCGCATGGCGCCGCACATGCCGCGCATGATCGCCAACATCGCCGCGGAGCTCGGCGTGCCGCCGGCGGCCGTCAACATCAAGGCGACCACCACCGAGGAGCTCGGCTGCATCGGCCGCGGCGAAGGCATCGCGGCGCAGGCCGTGGCGCTCATCGACTGAGATGTACTCGCCGCCGTACAACAGGGTCGAAGACCGCGCCGAGCTGCTCGCTTTCATGCAGGCGAACGGCTTTGCGCTTCTGGTCACCAACCCGCTGCGCGCCTCGCACCTGCCGGTCATGGTCCGGCAAAACGAAGAGCAGCTGATCCTCGACATGCACATGGCGCGGGCCAACCCGCAATGGCAGGACTTCTTCGACGACGAGGTGCTGGTCGTGTTTTCCGGGCCGCACGCCTACGTCTCGCCGCGCTGGTACGAGGACAAAGAGCGCGTGCCGACCTGGAATTACGCGGCAGTCCATGCCTACGGGGTGCCCGAGGTCATTCAGGATCGGAACGCGAAGCACGCATCGCAGCGCCGGCTCGTGGCGGCCCTCGACCCGCAGTGGCTGGCGAAATTCGACGCCCTGCGGCGCGAATACGTCGACAGCATGCTCGAGGGGATCGTCAACTTCGAGATCGCCGTGACGCGGCTCGAAACGCGCTGGAAGCTGTCGCAGAACCGCGGGCGGCGCGAACAGGAGCTGATCGCCGCCGAGCTGCACAAGTCGGCGGATTCAGCCGAGCGCGCGCTGGCCGCATTGATGCGCAGGCACCTCGCCGAGGACTAGTGCGCCTTTTTTTTGCCCTCTGGCCTCCGCACGAGGTAGCGCGAGCCTTGGCAGACTGGGCGCGCGCGGCGGCGCGGGAGTCGGGCGGCAAGGCGACGGCCGAGGAGAAAATCCATCTGACGCTCGCCTTTCTCGGCGAAGCGAAGCCTGAAAAGGCCATCGCCGCAGCGCGCCGTGTCAACGCAAGCAAATTCACCCTGCAGCTCGAGCAGGCGGTTTATTGGGGGCACAACAGGATCGTCTGGGCGGGGCCGCAAGACGCGCCGCCTGAAATGCTGCGGCTCGCCGAACATCTGCAGATGCAGCTCTACCTGCAGGAATTCATCCTGGAGCGCCGCCCGTTCGCCGCGCACATCACGCTGGTGCGCAAGGCGCGCGAGCCTGCGCAGCTGCCCGAGCTGCCGCGCGTCGAGTGGCCGGTGAACGAGTTCCTGCTGGTGCGCTCAAGCGCCGCTCGCTACGAGCCGCTCGAGCGCTTTCCTATGGCGTAGCGGTACGGATGCCGGCCGGTATGGCGAGGACCAGGCGGACGAGAAGCCCTCCGCCATCGCGAGGCAGCAGCTGCAGCGCGCCGGCGTGCGCGCGCGCCACGCGCTCGACGATGGCGAGCCCCAGCCCGGCGCCGCCGGGGCCGGCGCGCGAGTCATCGAGCCGCGTGAACGGGCGCTTGAGGCGCTCGGCCTGGCTTGCGGGGATGCCCGGGCCGCGGTCGAGGACCTCGATGCAGATCTTCCCGTCCGCCATCGAAGTGCGAATCTCGACCGGCTCTCCCGCATAGCGCAGCGCGTTGTCGACCAGGTTGGCGACGGCGCGCCGCACCGCCATCCGCGCGAACGGAAAGGTCGGCAGCGGCTGATGCTTGAACGACACCTTTCTCCCCAGGCGCGCGTAGTGGCCCGCGAGGTCGTCGAGCAGCTCGTTCAGATCGTTCTCCGACTTGTCCCCGGTCTCGCTGCGCGCGAACTCCAGGAACTGGCCGATCACGGCGTCGATCTCGTCGATGTCGGTGATCATGGCCTCGGAGGCGGTGCTCTCCGCGCCGCTCATCTCGAGCATCAGGCGCAGGCGCGACAGCGGCGTGCGCAGATCGTGTGAAATGCCGGCGAGCACCATGGTGCGCTCGCGCTCCATGCCGGCGAGGTCGCTCGCCATGCGGTTGAAGGCGGCGGCGAGCGCGAGCAGCTCGCGCGCGCCTTCCTCGGGCACCGGCTGGTGCGCCTCGCCGCGGCCGAGGCGCCCGGCGGCGCGCGTCAGCCCGGCGAGCGGCCGGGCGATGCCGAAGGCGATGAGCCAGGCGCCGGCGAGCGCCAGGGCGAGCAGCCCCAGCCCCCAGCCGAGCCACTGCAGCCCGAACGCCGGCGCGAAGCGCTCGAGCGGCAGCATTGCCCAGAACTCGTCGCTGTCGATGAAGAAGCTGACCCAGAAGCCTTCCTCGCCGTCGCGGGCATAGGCGAAACGCGTGTTTTCGCCCAGCGCGGCGCGCACGCGCTGCGCGACGCGGGTGAGCAGGGGATCGCCGGGCAGCGGCGCCAGCCGCTCGCTCAAGGTCGCCGGGTAGACGCGCAGGCCCTCGCTCTCGTTGAGGTCGATCAGCAGCTGGCGGCGACGGAACGGGTCGGCGCTCACCAGCGCCGCGCGCGTCAGATTGATGACGCTCACCGTCTGCTGCGCAAGCTCGCGCGAGCGCGGCTCGCGCTCGTAGACGAGGTAGATCTGGAAGGAGGCGAGCACCGCAGTGACGATCAGCAGCGCGATCAGCAGGAACGACCGGGCGAACAGCGTCACTTAGGTTCGTTGTCCGGGACGAAAACGTAGCCGAAACCCCACACCGTCTGGATATGCTTCGGATGCGACGGATCGTCCTCGACGATTTTCCTCAGCCGCGAGATCTGCACGTCGATCGAGCGGTCGAACACCTCGTACTCGCGGCCGCGGGCCAGCTCCATCAGCTTGTCGCGCGACAGCGGCTCGCGCGGGTGCTGCACCAGGACCTTGAGCACCGAGAACTCGCCGGTGGTGAGAGGCAGCGCCTTGCCCTCGCGCGTCAGGCTGCGCGTGGCGAGGCTGAGCTCGAAGCGGCCGAAGCGGTGGGTCTCGGTGCCCGCGGCCGGCGCCCCCGGCGGGCCCAAGGGGGCCCGCCGCCGCAGCACGGCATTGATGCGGGCGAGCAGCTCGCGCGGATTGAACGGCTTGGGCAGGTAATCGTCGGCGCCCATCTCCAGGCCGACGATGCGATCGACGTCGTCGCCCTTCGCGGTCAGCATGATGATCGCCGGCGCGCTGTTCTGGGCGCGCAGCCGCCGGCAGATGGCGAGGCCGTCCTCGCCGGGCAGCATCAGGTCGAGCACCACCAGGTCGTAGCGCTCGCGGGCGAGCTGCTTGTCCATGCCGGTGGCGTCGGGCACGGCCCTGACCTCGTAGCCCTCGCCGCCGAGATAGCGCACCAGCAGGTCGCGCAGCCGCTGGTCGTCGTCGACGACGAGGATCCGGGTCTTGAGCTCGGGCATCGGGCAATACATTGTTACAAATTTCGGCAATGGCGACACGCCTTCGAAGGCGAACCCGCGTAACATTCCCGCAGCCATGAAAGGCCTGCTCCTTGCGCTGATGCTTTCGCTCGCCGCGGGGGGTGCGGCTGCGCAGTCCGGCAAGAGGAACGAAGGCAAGTTCAAGGCGCAGAACATGACCCGCGAGGAGCGCCAGCGCATGCGCGAAGACATGCGCGACGTCTACCGCGATCGCGGCGGGCGGCCCGCCGCGAAGCAGCGCCAGATGTCGCCCGAGGAGCGCGAGAAGCTGCGCCGCGACCTCCAGGACGCGAACCGCGACCTGCGCCGGGGCGGCAACTAGCCGGAGAACGCGCTACGCCGGGCTCGGGTTAATGCGCTCGTAGGTGACTTCGCCGGCCGGTTCGACGGGGTAGAACCGGTAGGAATTCTTGCCCGCCTCCTTCGCCGCGTACATCGCCATGTCCGCGTGCTTCATGAGGGTCTGGGCGTCGCCGGCATCGTCGGGGAAAACGCTCACGCCGAGGCTGGCGGTGATCTGCGCGCGCTTGCCGCCGGCGAGCTCGTAGGGCTCGAGCAGCTCGGAAAGGAGCTTGCGGGCGATGCCGTCCACCGCCGGCACGTCGTGCACTTCCTCGATCACCACGAAGAACTCGTCGCCCCCGAGCCGCGCCACGAAGTCGCTGGCGCGCAGGACCGTGCGCAGCCGGCGCGCGACCTCGACCAGCAGCCCGTCGCCGATATCGTGGCCGTGCGCGTCGTTGACCTGCTTGAAGCCGTCGAGGTCCATGAACACGCCGGCCAGCTTGGCGCCGCGCCGGCGGGCGCGCTCGACCGCCTGCTCGAGCGCCGGAGAAAGGCTGGTGCGGTTCGCCAGGCCGGTCAGCGGGTCGCTGTAGGCGAGCGAGGCGATGCGCTCGCGCGCCAGCGCGATCTCGGTGATGTCGCGCCCGACGCCGCGGTAGCCGAGGAAGGCGCCCTCAGCGGCAAAGCGCGGCTCGCCGCTGACCGAGAAGTAGCGGATGCTGCCGTCGCGCCAGGGGCGGCCGAACTCGAAGTCGCGGAACGGCTGGCGCGCGTGGAACATGCCGCGCAGCTCGCCCCAGCCGGCCTCGCCCGCGCCGGCGACGGTGTCGACGTAGTTCGGCCCGTGCACCATCTCCGTGAAGCGGTCCTGCGCGTCGGTTTCCCAGAAGAAGTCCGAGGACATCTGCACCAGGCTGCGGAAGCGCAGCTCGCTCTCGCGCTGCGATTCCTCCGCCTGCTTGCGCTTGAGGAACTGGCCGGTCTGGCTGCCGATGACGCGCGCGGCCTGCACCAGGCGCTGGTCGGGCTCGCGCACCGCCTGGCTGGAGAACGTGAGGACGCCGATGACGCTGCCCTCGGCGACGACCGCGAACGCAAAGCCGCCGTGCAGCCCGCTGCCTTCCCATAGCGTCTTATGCTGCACGCGCGGGTCGCGCACGGTGTCCTGCGACCAGATCGGCTCGCCGCTCTGCCAGACTTTGCCCGACAGGCCTTCGCCCGGGCGCAAGGCGATCGTCCGCGAACGCTCGACGAATTGCCGCACCACCGGGTCGGCCACGCACCACGCGTCCTGAAAGCGCAGCAGGCCGCTTGCCTCGTCCAGCCTGAAATAGCGGCCGCAGGCCCAGCCCTGGACCTCGCACACGGCGCGGATCACCGCACGCACGACCTCGTTCGGCTCGTGCTCTCCGGACAGCGCATGCGCGACCTGGTGCTCCAGGCGCAGCATCTGCTCTGCGCGCTTTTGCGCCGTGAGGTCGCGGCCGACGCCGCGATAGCCCTTGAAGCGGCCGCGGTCGTCGAAGACCGGCTCGCCGCTGAGCGACAGCCAGACGCTGTGGCCGTCGCTGGCGGCGCGCTGGATCTCGAAATCGCGGAACGGCTCGCGGCGCTCGAGCAGGGCGCGGTGCCGCTCCCAGTCCGCCTCGGTCAGGTTGAGCGCCGGCTGCTCCCAGCGCTTGCGGCCGAGGTAGGCCGAGGCGTCCAGGCCGATCTTGTCGCCGACGTAGCTCGACATGTAGGTGAGCCGGAATTCGGCGTCCTGCTCCCAGTACCAGTCGGCGGAGAGCTGCGTCAGGCTGCGGAAGCGGGCCGCGCTCGCGCGCAGCACGCGTTCAGCCGAGCGCGCGCGCAGGACGCCGCGGGCAGGCCTGGCCCTGCCACGCGTGATTGCTTTCCTTGCGCCGGCTGCGCGCCTGCGGCGAGTTGCCATCGCTCCCCGGATTCCCCGCAGCCAATTTACTGGAGCGCTACTCCCCCGTCCAGCCTTGTGCGTGGCACAACGTTAAAAAAGTGTGCGGCTCAGCGCCGGGCGCGTTCGCGGGCGAAAAGATAAAGGCCGCTGGCCACCACGATGGCGGCGCCGATCCAGACTGTGCCCGACGGCACGTCGCCGAACACCAGGTAGCCGAAAATCGCCATGTAGATCACCTGCTGGTACAGGAAGGGGGCCAGGACGGTCGCGGGCGCATAGCGATGCCCGAGGGCGAGCAGGTAGTGGCCAAGCCCGCCCACCACGCCGAGCAGGCAGGCGAGGCTCCATTCAAGCCAGCCGGCGGGGGATTCCCAGGCGGCAAGCGCGAACGGTGCCAGCACAATGGCCGCGCCGACGGCCGGCAGGTACTGGATCGTCTCGGGCGGGTCATAGGCCGCCAGGCGCCGCGTCATCAGATTGAAGAGCGCATACAGGAAGGCGTTGCCGATCGACAGCAGCATTGCGGGATGAAACTCCGCGCTGCCGGGCCGCACGATCACCAGCACGCCGGCGAAACCGGCGAGGATCGCCCCCCAGCGCCCGGCATCGAGCCGCTCGCCGAGCAGCGGCGCCGCGAGCAGCGCGATCACGATCGGCACGAGAAAGAAGATCGACGAGGTCACCGCGAGCTGCAGGTACTGCAGCGCCCAGTAGTTCATCCAGGTCATCGCGACGAACATCAGCGCGCGCAGCAGATGCCAGCGCAGGTGACCGGTGCGCACGAGCGCAAGGCCGCGCACCGGCAGGAGCAGCGCGGAAGCGAATACGACGTGGGTCACGAAGCGCAGCCACACCACCACGATCACCGGCAGGCTGCCCACCAGCCACTTCGCGCTGCCGTCGAGCAGCGTGAACAGCACGTACGTCAGGGACATCAACCCGATGCCGATCAGGCGGTTGCGCGCGCTGTCGGCGTGCAGACCCAGGCCGTTCAAGCCGCCTTTTTCGAAGCGCCGCGCGCTGCGTCGGCGACGGCGGCGCCGACTTCGGAGGTGCTGGCCCTGCCCTTCATGTCGGGCGTGCGAGGGCCTTCGAGGATGACGCGCTCGATCGCGCGCACGATGTCGGCCGCGGCCTGCGGATGCCCGAGATGCTCGAGCATCAGCGCGCCGGACCAGATCGTGGCGATGGGATTGGCGATCTTCCTGCCGGCGATGTCGGGCGCCGAGCCGTGCACCGGCTCGAAGATGGACGGCGCGGTGCGCTCGGGATTGATATTCCCGGAGGCGGCAATGCCGATGGTGCCGGCGGTCGCCGGACCGAGGTCGGAGAGGATGTCGCCGAACAGGTTCGAAGCGACGATGACGTCGAAGCGCTCCGGGTTGAGCACCATCTGGATGGTGAGGCCGTCGACGTGATACTGGTCGGTGCGCACGTCCGGGTACTGCCTGCCCATCGCGGCGAAGCGCTCGTCCCAGTACGGCATGGTGATGGTGATGCCGTTCGACTTGGTGCACGAGGTGAGGTGCTTCTTGCGCGTGCGCGACAGCTCGAAGGCGTAGCGCATGATCCGGTCGACGCCCTTGCGCGAGAAGATGGCCTGCTGCATCACCACCTCGCGCTCGGTGCCTTCATAGATGCGCCCGCCGACGTT
>DATILQ010000211.1:0-8746 GCA_035476235.1 Burkholderiales bacterium | reverse complement strand
CGTCGTCGACCGCAAGAAGGACATGATCGTGGTGTCGGGCTTCAAGGTGTTCCCGAACGAGATCGAGCAGGTGGTCAACATGCTTCCCGGGGTCCTCGAATGCGCCGTGATCGGCGTCCCCGACGAGCACTCGGGCGAGGTCCCCAAGGTGTTCGTGGTGAAGAAAGACCCGCAGCTCACCGAGCAGGACGTGCTCGAGCACTGCCGGAAGGAGCTCACCGGCTACAAGCGGCCGAAGTACGTCGAGTTCCGCAGCGAGCTGCCCAAGACCAACGTCGGCAAGATCCTGCGCCGCGCGCTGCGCGACGAGAAGAAAGCCGCTTAAGAATGCTTTTGTAGGAAGTCGCGCACGCGCGGGAAGACCATTTCGCGCCAGCGCCGCCCGCTGAAGATGCCGTAATGGCCGACGCCCGCCGCGACGAAGTGCGCGCGCCGCTCGCGCGGGATGTTCAGGCAGAGCGCGTGCGCGGCTTCGGTCTGGCCGTGCCCGGAAATGTCGTCGAGCTCCCCTTCGATGGTGAATAGAGCGACGTCGCGGATCATCTGCGGCCGCACCAGCTCGTCGCGCACGAACATCCGGCCCTTCGGCAGCGCGAACTCCTGGAACACGGTTTTCACCGTGTCGAGGTAGTACTCGGCGGGCATGTCGAGCACCGCGTTGTATTCGTCGTAGAAGCGCCGGTGCGCCTCGGCGGATTCGCCGTCGCCGAGGAGAAGCTGGTGGTAGTAGTCCCAGTGCGCGGTCAGGTGCCGGTCGGGATTCACCGCCACGAAGCCGAGGTGCTGCAGGAACCCCGGGTAGACGCGGCGCAGGTGGCCGGGATACTTGGGCGGCACGCGGTGGATCAGGTTCTGCTCGAACCAGGAGTGCGGCTTGCGGCGCGCGAGGTTGTTCACCGCGGTGGGGCTGCGGCGCGCGTCGATCGGGCCGCCCATCATGATCATGGTCAGCGGCTGCGGCTCGCGGTTCGCCGCCATCAGCGACACGGCGGCAAGCACCGGCACCGTCGGCTGGCACACCGAGAGGATATGCAGCTGCGGCGACAGCATGCGGATCCACTCGCGCACGTAGTCGACGTAGTCGGCGAGATGGAAGGGTCCCGCGTTGAGCGGCACCATCCGGGCGTTGACCCAGTCGGCCACCCACACGTCATGCTCGGCGAGAAGGGACCGCACGGTGTCGCGCACCAGCGTGGCGTGGTGGCCGGAAAGCGGCGCGACCACCAGGATGCGGTGCTTCTTCGGCGCCTTCTGCTTGAAGTGCACGAGCTTGCAGAAGGGCTTGTCGAGCGCCACCTCGAGCTCGACGCCTTCCAGGTTCCACTGCGGCTTCTCGTAGCGCCCGGTGAGCCGCAGGAACAGGTCGCTGGTCGCGGCCAGGCGCTTGGCATGCGGCAGGTAGATGAATGGGCTGAAGGGGTGCCCGAACCATCCCCGCGAAAGCTCAGCCCAGAAGCGCAGGGGGACGAGCGCCTGGTGCTGTGCTTCGTAAAGACTGTAGAGCACAAGCACTTATAGCAGAATTGCGGCGGTGCCGCATTTGCTGAAAACTACGACTTTTTGAGTAGTTATCGGGCTCTGACCCCGATTTTAGAGCTCATAGCGCGAGCCTTCTTCCCCCATGACCGCCGGCTCGACGATGTTGCGCGGCAGATGGGGGGCGAAGAGCTCGATGAACTCGTAGGCGTAGCGGCGCAGGTAGGCGCCGCGCTTGATGCCCAGGCGCGTGGTGCTCGACTCGAACAGGTGGCTCGCGTCGATGGCGCGCAGCGTGCGGTCGCGCGCCGGGTTGAACGCCATCTTGGCGAGGATGCCGATCCCCAGGCCCAGCTCGACGTAGGTCTTGATGACGTCGGCGTCCAGCGCCGTGAGCACCACGTTCGGTTCCAGCCCCTTCGCTTCGAAGGCTTTCTGCACCAGCGAGCGGTTGGCGAAGGCAAAGTCGTAAGTGACGATCGGGTATTGCGCCAGCTTCTCCAGCGTGAGCGGGCCGGCCTTGAGCAGCGGGTGCCCGGGCGGCACCACCACGCAGCGGTTCCACTGGAAGACCGGCATCGAGACGATGTCCGCGTAGGTTGCGATCATCTCGGTCGCCACGCAGAAGTCCGCCTCGCCGGCCAGCACCTGCTCGCAGATCTGCGTCGGGTTGCCCTGGTGGATGACCAGCTTCACTTTCGGATAGCGCCGCTTGAACGCGGTCACGGCGTTGGGCAGGGAGTAACGCGCCTGGGTGTGGGTGGCGGCGATGGTCAGCGTGCCGAGCTTGTCGTTGGCGAACTCCTCGCCGGCGCGGCGCAGGTTCTGCGCCTCCGACAGGATGCGCTCGGCGATCGCCACCACCGCCTTCCCCGGCTCGGTGACGGCGACCAGGCGCTTGCCGTGACGGACGAACACCTGGACGCCCAGCTCGTCCTCCAAGGCCTTGATCTGCTTGGACACTCCTGGCTGAGAGGTATGCAGAGCCTCGGCCGCCTCGGACACATTCAGGCCGCGGCGGGCGACTTCCGTCAGGCAGCGCAGCTGCTGGAGCTTCATATGCTATATACGCATAACATCCTAACACATTAGTCTTTTGAAAGAATAAGCCGGGCTCTTAGCATCGCTGGGATGTATCTCTACGACGAGATCGATTCGCGCATCGTCGACGACCGGGTGAAGCAGTTCCGCGACCAGACGCGGCGCTTCCTCGCCGGCAAGCTGAGCGAGGACGATTTCCGCGCGCTGCGGCTGCGCAACGGCCTGTACATCCAGCGCTACGCGCCGATGCTGCGCATCGCGATCCCCTACGGGCTGCTCTCGACGCGCCAGCTGCGCAAGCTCGCCGACATCTCGCGCAAGTACGACCGCGCCTACGGGCACTTCTCGACGCGCCAGAACCTGCAGCTCAACTGGCCGCGCCTGGAGCAGGTCCCCGACATCCTCGCCGAGCTGGCGAGCGTGCAGATGCACGCCATCCAGACTTCCGGCAACTGCATCCGCAACATCACCACCGACCACTTCGCCGGCGTGGCGCAAGACGAGGTCGTCGACTCGTTCGTCTGGTGCGAGATCATCCGGCAGTGGTCGACGTTCAACCCGGAGTTCAGCTACCTGCCGCGCAAGTTCAAGATCGCGGTGAACGGCTCAGTTTCCGACCGGGCTGCTGTTGCTGTACACGATGTAGGAATTCACGCAGTCCGGGACGATAAAGGCGAAGTCGGCTTCAAAATCCTCGTTGGCGGAGGTCTTGGCCGCACGCCGATGATCGGCCACGTGATGCGCGAGTTCCTGCCGTGGCAACACCTGCTCACGTACCTCGACGCGATCCTGCGCGTCTACAACCGCTACGGCCGGCGCGACAACCTCAACAAGGCGCGCATCAAGATCCTGGTGAAGGAGCGCGGCCCCGACAAGTTCCGCGAGGAGATCGAGGCCGAGTGGGCGCACCTGAAGGACGGCCCGGCGACGCTGATCCCCGAGGAGATCGAGCGCGTCCAGGCGCGGTTCACGCGGCCGGTTTACGAGAAATTGGAGTCAGAGCCTATTACTGAAAATTCACCTGCCTTTGCCGCGTGGGCAAAGCGTAACGTTCACGCGCACAAAATCCCGGGCTACGCGGCGGTGACGCTGTCGCTCAAGAAAACCGGCGTTCCGCCCGGCGACGTGACCGCCGACCAGATGGACGCCATCGCCGGCCTCGCCGACCGCTACTCGTTCGGCGAGCTGCGGGTCTCGCACGAGCAGAACCTGATCCTCGCCGACGTGCGCTCGAGCGACCTGGCGGCGCTGTGGCGCGAAGCGCGCGCGCTCGGCCTCGCGACGCCGAACGTCGGCCTGCTCACCAACATCATCTGCTGCCCGGGCGGCGATTTCTGCGCCCTCGCCAACGCCAAGTCGATCCCGGTCGCGCAGGCGATCCAGGAGAGATTCGACGACCTCGACTACCTGCACGAGATCGGCGAGCTCGACCTGAACATCTCGGGCTGCATGAACGCCTGCGGCCACCACCACGTCGGGCACATCGGCATCCTCGGCGTCGACAAGAACGGCGAGGAGTGGTACCAGGTCGAGATCGGCGGAAATCAAGCGCCTGGAGCGCTTGGAAAAGTGATCGGACCGTCCTTTGCGCGCGCGGACGTCCCGGACGTCATCGAGCGCCTCATCGACACCTATCTCGAGCACCGCGACAGCGAAGCCGAGCGCTTCGTCGACGTGGCGCAGCGCATCGGCATCGAGCCTTTCAAGGAACGCGTTTATGGCAACGCTCATCAAAGGGCGCCGTCTCGCGACCGAGAGCCCGCCCTCGCCTGAGCAGGGCGAGGTGCTGCGTCTCGAGCCGACCGACGATCCGGCGTCGGTCGCGGACCGGCTCGGCCGCGCCGCGCGCGTCGAGGTGAACTTTCCCAAGTTCGGCGACGGCCGCGGCTTCTCGATCGCGCGGCTGCTGCGCGAGCGCTATGGCTACAAGGGCGAGCTGCGCGCCGTGGGCCAGGTCGGGCGCGACCACCTCTTCTACCTGGAGAGCTGCGGCTTCGACGCTTTCCTGCTGCGCGACGGCGAGGATCCCGAGGAGGCGCTCGCCGCGTTCAACGACTTCAGCGAGTCCTACCAGGCTTCGGTCAAGCAGCCCATCCCGCTCTTCCGCAGGCGAGCGAAGTGAAAAAACAGGGACAGACCACGTTTTTCCAGTGAGCGGAACCGTCTATCTCGTCGGCGCCGGGCCGGGTGCACCCGACCTCCTCACCGTGCGCGCGGCCCGGCTGCTCGGCGAGGCCGACATCGTTTTCCATGATGCTTTAGTCCCCCAGGAAATTCTTACTCTCATAAAGGGAGAAAAGATTGCGGTCGGCAAGCGCTGCGGCCGCCACTCCACCGCGCAGCGCTTCATCAACAAGCGGCTCGCCGACGCCGCTCATCGCCACCGCGTGGTGGTGCGGCTCAAGGGCGGCGACCCGATGCTGTTCGGCCGCGCGCATGAGGAGATCCGCTTCCTGATCGAGAATCGCATCCCGGTGGAAATTGTCCCGGGCGTCACCGCCGCGCTCGCCGCCAGCGCGGAAGCGAAGGTCTCCCTGACTCGCCGCGGTATTTCGCGCAGCGTGGTGTTCGCGACGCCGCGCGTGGGCGAGGACGAGGCGCCTTCCGGCTGGGTCGAGGCGGTGCGCGCCGCGGACACCGCGGTGCTCTACATGGCCGCCGGGGATGCCGCTGCGATCAGAAATGAATTGGTCGCGCGCGGGATGCCGCGCAATACGCCGGTGGCCGTCGCCGAAAACGTTTCGACCGCGGAGCAGAAGTTTTTCGCCGGCAAGCTGGGAGAGCTGCCCGAGCTCGCCGCGCGCTGCACGGGCGGACCTGCTTTGCTCCTGATCGGGGAGGTCTTCCGTCAGCTGCCGGTAAACATCGAAGTCCTCGACCTGATCGCGCGCACCGCGAGCCACAGGGCGTAGCCGCCGAGGACCACGAACCAGGCGAGCGACCACTCGGCGATCGAGAGGCCGAGGAAGGTCCAGTCCACCGCTGCGCACTCGCCGCTGCCGGCGACGAGCTTCTTCAGCGCCTGCGCGAGCGGGAAGTTCTCCAGCATGAAGAACAGGTCCGGCCCGCACTGCGGCACCTTGTCGGGCGGCAGGTGCTGCAGCCATACCTGGCGCGACGCCGTCGCCGCGCCGCCCGCAGCGAATACAAAAGCCAAGATGGAGTAAATCGTCGCTCCTACACGTCGTGGACCATGTAGAGCCCCAATCAGGAATACTCCCAACAAGGCATAAAAGAATCCGCGCTGCACCAGGCACAGCGGGCAGGGCTCCAGCCCGCGCGCGTACTGCAGGTAATAGCCGAAGCCCAGCAGCAGCGCGCAGGCAAGCGCGCCCAGGAAAAAGGGGACAGACCCCATTTTTCGAAAATCAGGGACAGACCCCATTTTTCTCATTTGGATGGCAGCACGCGGCCTGCCGCCTCGCCGAAGCCGATCGTCGCATGGCCCGCGCGCGCGCAGCGGGCGCGCTCGATCACCTCGTCGCCGTCCTCGATGAAAGTCCGGGCTTCGCCGCCCGGCAGCTCGAGCGGCACCTTGCCCCCCTGGGTCAGCTCGAGCAGCGAGCCGACGGAGTCCGGCGCCGGGCCGGAGATGGTTCCCGAGCCGACCAGGTCGCCGGGCCGCAGGTTGCAGCCGTTCGAGCTGTGGTGGGCGATGAGCTGCGCCGGCGTCCAGTAGCAGGTGTTGTAGTTGCCGCTCGAGAGCCGTACTGGCGCATCGCTCCTGGGGGTGCGCAGATACATCTCGACCTCGATCGAGAAGCCGCCGGCGCGCGCGTCGGCCTCGTCGAAGAGGTAGGGCAGGGGCTGCGGATCCCCGGCCGGGCGCGCAAAGGCAGGGCAGCGAAAAGGCGCCAGCGCCTCGAGGGTCACCACCCACGGCGAGATCGTGGTGCCGAAGCTCTTGGCGAGGAACGGGCCGAGCGGCTGGTACTCCCAGGCCTGGATGTCGCGCGCCGACCAGTCGTTGAGGAGCACGACGCCGAAGACATGGTCGAGAGCCTTCTGCAGCGGAATGCGCTTCCCCAGCGGATTTCCCGGGCCGACGACGAAGGCGAGCTCGGCCTCGTAGTCGAGGCGCTTGCTGGGGCCGAAGGAAGGGCTTGGCTGATCCGGAGATTTCGTTTGACCGGTGGGGCGCATCACGGGAGTGCCCGAGACCACCACCGACGAGGCGCGGCCGTGATAGCCGATCGGCAGCCACTTGTAGTTCGGCAGCAGCGGGTTGTCGGGGCGGAACAGCCTGCCGACGTTGGTGGCGTGGAACACCGAGGTGTAGAAGTCGGTGTAATCGCCGACCGTCACCGGCAGGAAGAGCTCCGCACGCTTCATCGGCACCAGGTGTTTCTGGAATAACCTACTCGGTTTGGAAAGCGCTTTTGAGATTTCCCTCCGCAGCTTTTTCCACGCCGGCCTGCCCATCGCCGCGATGCCGTTCAGCGTCGGGCCGCTCTTCACGCCGAGCGCGGCGAGGTCGAAGATCTGGTCGCCGATGGCGACGCCGGCGCGCCGCTCCTCCTTCGAGTTCTTCCGCCTGAAGATGCCGAACGGCAGGTTCTGGACCGGAAAGTCGCAGCCCGGCGCGTTCGCCGACTCGACCCAGCTCCTCAAATCGGGATCGTGCGTCTCGTCCAAAGAAATGGGGACAGACCCCATTCGGGGTCAGAGCCCGATTACGCGCAACCGCGCAAAGACTTCCTCCCCCGGGATGAGCTCGACCTCTCCGCGCTCAATCTGGCCGATGCGGCGCTCGATCTCCACTCTCCAGGCTTCGTCGGCGCCTTCGTCAGGCGGACCATCTAGCGACTCGATCAGCGAAAGCTCCGCAAGCGTCTTGGACATATGACATTTGTTTCTCTGTGGACTTCTGCGATTTCATTCTAGCATCGCGAAAAACGTGGTCTGTCCCTGTTTTCTCATTTGTGGAGCTTCTTGAAGCCGTCCCAGACTTTGTCGTAGTCCTTCTGCAGCTCGGGTGCGCTCAGCGCGAGCCTGGTGGGGCGCCACACCCAGCGCGACTCCCACATGAAGGCGAGGGTGTTCTCGATCTTCTGCGGCTTGAGCTCGGCCGCCGAGGCCTTGTCGAAGGTCGCGCGGTCGGGCCCGTGCGCCGCCATGCAGTTGTGGATCGAGACGCCGCCGGGGAGAAAGCCGCTCGCCTTCGCGTCGTACACGCCGTGCACGAGGCCCATCAGCTCGCTCATCACGTTCCGGTGGAACCACGGCGGGCGGAAAGTGTGCTCGGCCACCTGCCAGCGCGGCGGGAAGATGACGAAGTCGCAGTTCGCCACGCCGGGCTGGCCGGAGGGCGAGGTGAGGACGGTGAAGATCGACGGATCGGCGTGATCGAAGCTCACCGTGTTGATCGTCATGAAGCGCGCGAGATCGTACTTGTACGGCGCGTAGCGGCCGTGCCACGCCACCACGTCGAGCGGCGAGCGGCTCCACTCGGCGGCCCACAGGGCGCCCATGAACTTGTTGATCACCTCGCATTTCGCGTCGCTGTCCTCGAACGCCGCGACCGGCGCGAGGAAGTCGCGCGCCTGCGCCAGGCCCTGCGCGCCGATCAGCCCCAGCTCGGGCAGGCGGAACGGCGCGCCGTAGTTCTCGCAGAGATAGCCGCGGGCCTGCTTTTCCAGCAGCTCGACCTTGAACTTGATGCCGCGCGGAACGACGCCGATCTCGCCCGGCGCGACGCTGAGTTTCCCCAGCTCGGTGAAGATCAGGATCTCGCCGAGCTGCGGGACGAACATCAGCTCGCCGTCGGAGTCGACGAAGTAACGCTCCTTCATCGAGCGGTTGGCGCGGTAGATGTGGACCGCAACACCAGCCTGCGCCGCCGGCTCGCCGCTGCCGGCGAGAGTTATCATTTCGTCCAGAAAGTCGGCTGGTTCCTTGGGAATCGGCAACGGATTCCAGCGCAGCCGGTTGGGCGGCGTCTCGATTTCCCTGAACGGCCCCGAGCGGATCGCCCTGTCGTCGATGCGCCGGAACGGTGCGTGCATCGCCGAGGGGCGCAGCTTGTAGAGCCAGGTCGAGAGGTTCTCGGCGCGCGGCGCGGTGAACGCGGTGCCGGAGATCACCTCGGCATACAAGCCCCTGGGCGGCTGCTGAGGCGCGTTCTGCCCGACCGGCAGGGCGCCCGGCACCGCTTCGGTGCTATGGACGTTGCCGAAGCCGCTCTGGTAGTCCATGCGCTCAGGCTCCTATAAAAACAGGGACAGACCCC
>DATILQ010000210.1:0-6527 GCA_035476235.1 Burkholderiales bacterium | reverse complement strand
ATTGGGCCGACGGGTACCTCGCACGCAAGCTGAACCTGACCTCGTCGTTCGGCGCCTTCCTTGACCCCGTGGCCGACAAGTTCCTCGTCTGCGCCGCACTGCTCATCCTTCTGCAGCTGGATCGCGTCAACGCGCTGGTGGCGCTCGTCATCATCGGGCGGGAGATCGCGATCTCCGCGCTGCGCGAATGGATGGCGAAAGTCGGGCAGGCGAAGAGCGTCGCCGTGGCGTTCATCGGCAAGCTCAAGACGCTCAGCCAGATGATCGCGATCCCGCTGCTGCTCCTCTATGACGATAATCTGTTCGGCGTGGTGGACTGCACGGTGCTCGGCACGATCCTCATCAACGTCGCCGCGGTGCTCACCGCGGTGTCGATGCTTTACTACCTGCGCAAAGCGCTGCCGTATGCGTCCGTGCGCGGTTGAGGCGGAAATGGCGAGGCCTTATAATTGCTCATCCAGCGGACGCGGGAATAGCTCAGTTGGTAGAGCGCAACCTTGCCAAGGTTGAGGTCGCGAGTTCGAGACTCGTTTCCCGCTCCATCTTCTTCCCCATTCGGCGGGATGGCAGAGTGGTCATGCAGCGGCCTGCAAAGCCGTGTACGCCGGTTCGATTCCGACTCCCGCCTCCAAAGAACAAGCCCCTCTGCTAGCATTCGGCGCAGGGGGGAAAGCCATGTTCTGCGCGCAGTGCCGCGCCGTCGTCACGGCAGGGTCTAATTTCTGTTCAGCATGTGGCGCCCGCGTAGCTGCGGCCCCTGCTTCAGAACCCGCTGCTCCCGGAGCCAGGGGAGAGCCCCAGGCAGATGAAAAATTGACCTGGGAGGTCAGGCGCGAAGCTGGACTACCGCTAAAAGCATACTTCTATTGGAAGAAAAAGAATGGACGCCTCGTGCGGTCTGCCGACTTCACGCAGTCAGAGCTGGAAGCCGAGATCGAGCGGCTGATTGAACACGCAGAAGATCCGATCCAATTCGTGCGCGCATTACAGAAGCTCGCTCGTTCTGGGGGCTCCCGCGACGGCGAAGAGCCGTCGGTCACGGCGCTCGAGGTCGGCGTGTTCCTCATCGCCATGCTTATCGCGCTGGCCTTGGGCGCTTTGCTCCTCGCCTTCCCGCCCAGGTAGTGAAGGTTATCTCGCTGGTTCTGGAATCTTGCCGAGCCGGCCGTGCTGCAAGTCGGCGAAGGCTTGCTGGATCTCGCGCGGCGTGTTCATGACGAAAGGTCCGTGGCCGGCGACCGGCTCGTCGATCGGCGCGCCGTTCATCACGAACAGCCTCGCGTCGGAGGTCGCTTCGATCAGCACCTCGTCGCCCTCGCGATCGAGCACGACCAGCTCGGTTTCGCTGGCGCGTTCGCTGTTGACGGCGATCCTGCCTTTCAGCACATACAGCGCGCCGCTGAAGCCGTCGCGCAAGTTAAGCCGCACACTGTGCCCGGCGTGCAGGTCCACGTCGAACAGGTTCACCGGCGTGAAGGTACGCGCCGGTCCTTTTGCGCCGCCGAATTCGCCGGCGATGACCCGCACCGAGCCGCCGCCCTGCGGCAGGCTGACGACGGGGACGTCTCGCGCGAGCAGCGTCTGGTAGCGCGGCGGCGTCATCTTCGATTTGGCCGGCAGGTTCACCCACAGCTGCAGCGCCTGGAAGCGGCCGCCGCGCCGCGTGAACGCCGGGCTGTGCATTTCCTTGTGCAGCAGGCCCGCGCCGGCGGTCATCCATTGCACGTCGCCAGGCCCGATGCGCCCGCCGTTGCCGGCGGTATCCTCGTGGTCGACCTCGCCGTCGAGCACGACAGTGACCGTCTCGAAGCCGCGATGCGGATGCCAGCCCACGCCGCGCGCCTTGTCGCTCGGCGCGAACTCGGCCGGGCCCGCATGGTCGAGCAGCAGGAAGGGCGAGAGCTCCGGCCGCTCCTGGTAATGGAACACCGTATGCACCGGGAAGCCGTCGCCGACCCAGTGACCTTCGCCTTGGCGATGAATGCCGAGCACGTTTTTCATGTCGATCAATATGGCATTGAGCGGCTAGATAAAAAAGATCAAAATATTGGCTATTCCAATCTAATGCTTAGATAGATGCCGGAACCCCGCATCCCCCTCGACCAGTGGCGCGCCCTGGTCGCGGTGGTCGAAAAGGGCGGCTATGCCAAGGCCGCGGCCGCCCTCCACAAGAGCCAATCGTCGGTGACCTACGGGGTGCAACAGCTCGAGTCCCAGCTCGGCGTGAAGGCGTTCAAGATCGCCGGCCGCAAGGCCGCGCTCACGCCTACCGGCGAGCTGCTGTACCGGCGGGCGCGCTACCTCCTCGACGAAGCGGCGGCGCTCGAGCAGTCGGCGAAAAGGCTGTCGGCGGGCTGGGAGGCGGAAGTGCGCGTCGCGGTCGAGGTGATCTTCCCGACCTGGCTGCTGCTCGCCTGCCTCGATCGCCTCGGCAAGGAGAGTCCGCACACGCGCATCGAGCTGATCGAAGCGGTGCTCGGCCACCGCACCGATGCCCTCGCGCAGGGCCAGGCTGACCTCGCCATCTTCGGCAGCGTACCGCCCGGCTTCCTCGGCGAGCCGCTGATGCGGCTGCGTTTCGTCCTCGCCGCGCATCCCGAGCATCCCCTGCACCAGCTCGGCGGCAAGCTCTCGCTGCGCGACCTGCGGCCTTATCGGCACCTCGTGGTGCGCGAGTCGAGTCCCGAACGCGCCAGCGCTCCTTCGATGGAGACCACGCAGCGCTGGACCTTCAGCCATCTCGCCACCTCGACCGAGGCGGCACGCTCGGGCTATGGATTTGCGTGGCTGCCGGAGGAAAAGATCCGGCAGGAGCTGGCGGCCGGCACGCTAAAGCCGCTTCCCATGCGCGAGGGCGGCGAGCGCTTCGCCGACCTGTATCTCATCTTCGCGGACCCGGAACACGCCGGCCCTGCCACGCGGCGGCTGGCGGAGATCATCCGCGAGGCGGTGGCCAGTGAGCGCAAGCGTTCGTCCCCGCGCGCGAAGGCTCCGCGCCAGCGCATCAACTAGAATGGTTCCAGGCGGCCCGGGTGGTGAAACTGGTAGACACAGGGGACTTAAAATCCCCCGACCTTAACCGGTCGTGCCGGTTCGAGTCCGGCCCTGGGCACCAGGATCAGGCGAAAAGAAGACGATATTCGGCCGAAAACCTTAAGGGAGGAAATGATGAGTGCAGAATGGTGGATTGATCTGGTCTTGATAGTGCTGATTTCCGTCATCGTCGTTCAGAACATGGGGCTTAAGGACAAGCTGAAGACGATAGAGGCGAAGCTTGATCGTCGAGACTAAAAAAAACCCGCCGAAGCGGGTTGGGCACTAACGGGAGGTCAGCGCCAAAGCGATGTTGAGAGCGTCGCGAACCAGCCGGCGAGGCCCAGAGCGAACGTGAGCGCGACGCCGGCGGCAAGTTTGCGACGCAATGAGCTGGCGCCGCCGCAGCTTTGCTCGAGATCCCGGCTGTAGGCGCGCCAGGCTCTCATGACCTCGTAAGCCGCCTTCGGATCGACCGCGTACATGGATGGAATGATCGCTGCTCTGCGCCCTGGAAGATAGCGAGTTGAAACACTTTTACAAGGGCAGGCGCGCAAGGCTGCCATGCCAACTCGGTCACACTTCAGGGCAGAGGCTATTGAAGCGAGGCGAGGTAGTGCCCGAGATCCTCGATGTCCTGGTCGCTCAGCGTGCGCGCGACGCTGGTCATGCTGCCCGCGTCGTTGGTCCGCACGCGATTCTTGAAGTCGCCGAGCTGCTTGACAACGTATTCGTAGTGCTGCCCGGCGACGCGCGGGATCTCGTTCTGGCCGGCGAAGCCGCCCAGGTGGCACATGGTACACAGCGTCTCGTCCGCCTTGGCCTTGCCGCGCGCGGCGCGAGCTGCGTCGGCGTTGAACCCGGCGGGGCGCGGCTTCTGCGCGGCGAAGAAGGCTGCGAGATCGAGCATGTCGTCTCGCGTCAACGGCGCAGCCATGGGCGACATCTGCGGGTCCGTGCGGCGCCCTTCCTTGAAGTCGCGCAGCTCAAGGTAGAGGTAGCGCGAGGTCTGTCCCGCCAGGATCGGAAACAGCGGCACCACCGAGTTGCCGTCCGGGCCGTGGCAGGCGGCGCAGGCCTCGGCTTTCTTGCGCCCGAGCTCCATGTCCTGGCCGCTCACCACCGCCGGGACAATCAGCGCAAGGAAAAAGGCCGCTCTTTTATTCAGTGAGCGAGAATACGAACACGCTGTTGCCGCGCTTGAAGTCGATCTGCGTGTTGCCGCCGCAGCCCATGGCGACATATTGCTTGCCGCGCACCATGTAGGAGACCGGTTGCGCGTTGGCGCCGGCGCCGCAGTTGAAGCTCCACAGCTTCTTGCCGGTCGCCGAGTCGAGCGCGTTGAAGCTGCCGTTGCCCTCGCCGAAGAAGAACAGCCCGCCCGCCGTCGCGAGGCCGCCGCCGATCAGCGGCTGCTCGGTATCGTGCTTCCAGGCCACTTTGCCTGTGTCGACGTTGACGGCCGAAACGCGGCCCCATTGCTTCTCGCTCGCGATGACCTTGAACGCGCCGCCGAGCCACAGCTTCGAGCCGCCGGGATACTTCGCCGCTTCGACGTGATAGGTCATCGGCTGGTGCAGGTTGAGCGCGATGGCGAGCCGGTTCTTCGGCTCCCAGGCCATCGGCGACCACTCGACGCCGCCGTTTGCGCCCGGCAGCATGCGCGCGCCCTCCGGCGTCGGCAGCACCCACATGTTCTCCTGCGGGATCATCGTCTGGGAGAAGCGGATCAGCGAGCAGTCCTTGCGGTTGTGCACATAGACGTGGCCGGTCTTGCCGCCGTGGAGCACGCCGGGAACCATGTTTCCGCTCCTGTCCTTGACGTCCACCAGGATCGGCGGGCTGACCGCGTCGAGATCCCATACGTCGTGGGCGATGTACTGGAAGTGGCACTTGTACGTCCCCTGGTCGAGGTCGATCGCGACCAGCGAGTCGGTATAGAGATTGTCGCCGGGTCGCTCGTCGCCGTAGAGATCGGGTGAGGGGTTGCCGGCGACGAACCACGCAGTGCGCGCCTTGAGGTCGATCGCGGGATTCATCCAGACGCCGCCGCCGAGGGTCTGATAGAAGTCGCCACCCTGCTGCGACAGCGCCGCCTTTTCCTTCGCGATGTCGCGATGCATGTTGCGGCCGGTCGCGTCCTTCTCGGCCCAGACGCCCTCGTGCCCTTTCTCGGGGATGGTGTAGAACGTCCACAACAAGCTGCCCGAGCCCGCGTCAAACGCCTTCAGGAAGCCGCGGATGCCGTACTCGCCGCCATTGGTGCCGATGAGTACTTTGTTCTCTACGACCGTCGGGGCCATCGTTTCGCTATAGCCTTTCTCCGGGTCGGCGATCTGTTTTTCCCACACCAGCTTGCCGGTGAGCGCGTCGAGCGCGATCAGCTTGGCGTCGAGCGTGCCCATGAACAGCTTGCCCCCGGAAATCGCCACGCCGCGGTTGTTCGGGCCGCAGCAGAACGTCGTCACCGGCCCCATCCGGTGCTTGTAGTGCCAGAGCTCCTTCCCGGTGGCGGCGTCGGCCGCGTAGACGTGGTTGTACGAGGTGGTGAGATACATGACGCCGTCGACCACGATCGGCGCGGTCTCCATCGACTCGTTCACTTCGGTCTGGAACACGAACGCCGGGCGCAGCTTGCGCACGTTCTTGGTATTGATCTGCGCGCCGGGGTAGTAGCGCGTCTGCGCATAGTTGCCCTGCGTGTGAAGCCAGTTGCGCGAGTCGCTGCCCGCCCTGGCCAGCTGATCCTGCGAAACATTGATTTGCTTCGTCACCTGCGCGGGCGCGGGCGCCGCCGCGAAGATCAATAGGATGCTGCTGGCAAGCGCGATATGCTTTGTCACGAAAGGCCTCCCCTTGGTGAAAACCGCGCAATTAGTCTAGGCTTGGCGGGTACCGGTTGCAAGCCGGGGAGGGAGAATGGTTCGCTTGACGGCCGTAGCGTGCGTATTCGTCGCGGCGGCAGCGCATTCGCAATCGATCAACGTCAGTTCGGATCTGCTTGCTGCGGCGCGGCGCGGCAACACCGATGCCGTGCGGGCGCTGCTCGAGCAGGGCGCGGCGGTCAATTCCCGCAACCGCCTCGGCGACAGCCCGCTCCTCATCGCGGCGAAAAACGGCTACACGCCGATGGCGTTGCTGATCCTCGAGCGCGGCGCCGACGTCAACCAAAGGAATCTCTCCGGCGTGTCGGCGCTCATGGCGGCGGCGTTCGAGGGCAACGTCGAGCTGACCAGAGCGCTGCTGGCGCGCGGCGCCGATCTCGCGAGCGTCGACCGGGTCAAGAAGACCGCGGTGGTGTACGCGGCCGGCAACGGCCACGCGGAAGTGCTCGGCCTGCTGCTCGACCGCGGCGTGGACGTCAACCAGCGCTACGACAACGATCTCACCGCGCTCATGTGGGCCGCGGCTTATGGGCGCGAGGCTGCCGTGAAGCTGCTGCTCGAGCGCGGCGCCGACAGCTCGGCGCACGACAACCGCGGCAAGACCGCCGC
>DATILQ010000209.1:0-4292 GCA_035476235.1 Burkholderiales bacterium | reverse complement strand
TTTCAATGCAACACCCCAGCTTTTCCACGCGGCATGGATGCGCGGCGTGACATGCAACTGCACTTCACCGCAGCGCGCGCCGAGGGCGGTGCGCACCGCCTGTCGCGTCAGCCGCGCCTGGAGACGCGCCGCGCCCCACTCGCCGAGCCGCGGCACCAGGCGGGTCTTGACGCGGCCCGGCAGCGGGGCGCGCGCGAAGACGATGACCACCGCGTTACGGCTCGTTGGCGTAGAGGCGGGCAAGGACCTCCGGGCGAGCGCCAAGAAAATACATCAGCCGCAGCCGCCACATGAGCAGGATGGTGCGCACCACGCCGCGCGACTCCCAGCGGCGCCCCGAGGTCACGACGCGCTGAGCAAGGCACGCCGGCGGCCCGTCGCGCTTCATCGCCTTGCTGAAGGCGATGTCCTCCATTAGGGCAATCTCCGCAAATCCACGGAAGGCGTCACGCCGCACGAAGATCGCCTGGTCGCCGGTGGCGATGCCGGTGAGCCTGGAGCGCAGGTTCATGGCGCAGGCAACGAGCTTCAGCAGCGGATGCCGGGCGTCAATCTGCACGTCGAAGCGACCCCAGACATGAGTTTTCAGGGAAGACAGGATCATCTCGTCGGCCAGGGCAGGGAGTCGCGTGTCGGCATGCAGAAAGACAAGCACGTCACCGCGTGCTTCCCGCGCTCCGGCGTTCATCTGCAGCGCGCGGCCGCGCGGCGCCGCGATCACCCGGTCGCACAGCGCGCGCGAGAGCTCAGGCGTGCCGTCGGCGCTGCCGCCGTCCACCACGATGACCTCGTGGCCACGCCGGCGCAGCGGCTCGAGCGCCTGCAGGGCCGCGGCGATGCCCTGCGCCTCGTTCAGCGCCGGGACGACGACGGAAAGTCGTTCAGCGCCCAATCGTATTCCAGGAAAGCGAGCGCGGCCTTGCCTTCGGCAATGAGTTTCTGATCATCGGCGTTTTCCGCAAGCAGCTTCGCATAGCGTGCGAAATAGCGCTCGCGCGGCGCGAAGTCCTCCTTGTACCAGTCGAAGATCCTCGACACCTCGAGCCGGCCGTCGCGATAGCGGTTGCGGCTGCGGTCGGACAGGAACCGGCTCGCCTGGTCCTCGAGCTGGAGCTCGAGCCGCTCGGCCACATAAGCCTCCTCGCGCAGCATCGGGCAGCCGACCGAGGCGCAATTCAGCGCGTAGTGCAGGCGCGGCTCCGCGTACCGCTTGCGCAACGTGTCGTGCTCGATCTGGTCGAGCGAAAAAGGCCGCTGCAAGAGGCTGAAAAAGCGGTCCTTGAACGGGTTGGCGAACAGCTTGCCGAAGTCCCAGATCGAGCGCAGGTCCGGGTAGCGCGTGAGGATCTTCTCGACCGTGAAGGCGTTGTAGGCGTTGATGAGGAACGCCATCTGCTGGGGCTTCGACCAGGTGTCGAATTGCGCTTCATCGACCGCGGAAAGGCTTTGCAGGTAAGCCCGCAGCGGCTCGCGGTCCTGCGCCATGCCGGCGTAGCGCAGCTGCGATGCGCTGCCGCCGTGGAGCACGACGACGTGCTTTTTCAGCAGCGCCTGCCAGGCCGCGTGGGAGTGGTCGAAAGCGAGCGCACTGCCCGCGACAAACCACAGTCCCAGCAGAATCAGCCGCGCATCCATGCATGCAGCCTTTCGACCTGCCGCAGCAGCGCTTCGGGGGCGTGCGCCTTTCTCCACACGCCAGCCGCGTATTTGTTGGCCTCGACGAGCGTCGGATAGATATGGATGGTGCGCAGGATCTTGTTCAGGCCGAGGCCGTGATTCATGGCCGCGATGAACTCGACGATCAGCTCGGCGGCGTGCTCGCCGACGAGGGTGGCGCCGAGGATGCGGTCCTTGCCCGGAACGGTCAGCACCTTCACCATGCCGCGCGCCACGCCGTCGGCGATCGCCCGGTCGAGCTCGTCGATGCCGAATACCGATACCTCGTGCGGAACATTCTGTTCGTTCGCCTCGGTCTCGTTCAACCCCACGCGAGCCACTTCGGGATCGGTGAACGTCGCCCACGGGATCGCCGAGTAGTCGGCGCGGAATTTTCTGAAGCTGCCGAACAGCGCATTGACCGCGGCGTACCACGCCTGGTGCGACGCCGTGTGCGTGAACTGGTAGGGCCCGGCCACGTCGCCGCAGGCATAGATGTTGGGATACAGCGTTTGCAGCCACGGGTTGGTTTCCACCGTGCGCGCCCTGCTGACCGGAATGCCGAGCTCCTCCAGGCCATACCCGGTCGTGTTCGCGATGCGGCCGACCGCGCACAGCAGCTCGTCGAACTCGATACGCGTGTCCACGCCCGCATGTTCGGCGATGAGAAACTTCCTGCCGCTCTCCACCACCACCTGCTTCGCCTTGTTATTGATCAGAACGTCAATCCCATCGTCGCGAAAACTCTCCTCCACCATGGCGGAAACCTCGGCATCCTCGCGCGCGAGCAGTCGCGGCAGCATTTCGACCTGCGTCACCTTGGCGCCCAGGCGCGCGAAAGCCTGCGCCAGCTCGCAGCCGACCGGGCCACCGCCGAGCACTGCCAGCCGCCGCGGCAGCTCGCGCAATTCCCACACGTTGTCGGAGGTGAGCACGCGGATCGCGTCCATGCCGGGGAGCGGCGGCACGAAGGGCCGCGCGCCGGCGGCGATGACGATGGCTCGGGTGCTGAGCGTGCGGGTCCCGCTTGCGGTCATGATTTCCACCGTCCAGGGAGAAGCGATGCGCGCCTCGCCCTGAATGCATTCGACGCCGAGTGCCGTGTAGCGCGCCGCCGAGTCGTGCGGCTCCACCGCCTTGATGACGCGCTGCACACGTTCCATGACGCCGGCAAAATCGACCTCCGCGGCAGCATTCCTCAAGCCGAACTCTTGTGCCTTCCTGATCTGCGACACGACGCGCGCCGACTTGATGAGCGCCTTCGACGGCACGCAGCCCGTGTGGAGGCAGTCGCCGCCCATGCGATGCTTTTCCACCAGCGTGACCTTGGCCCGCAGCGTGGCCGCGATGTAGGCCGCGACCAGTCCGGCCGAGCCGGCGCCGATCACCACCAGGTTGCGGTCGAACCTCGCCGGCCGCTTCCAGCGCGCATACACGCGCCGTGCTTTGACGCCGTCGACGACTTTTTTCGCGAGCAGCGGGAAAAACCCGAGCAGCAGGAAAGCCCCGATCAGCTGCCACGACAGGATGTCCCTCGGCGAGGCGATTTTCGCCAGCTGGGTCCCGGCATTCACGTAAACCAGGGTGCCGGCGAGCATGCCGAGCTGGCTCACCCAGTAAAAAGTCCGGGCGCGGAGCGGCGTCAGCCCCATGGCCAGGTTGATCACGAAGTACGGGATCACCGGGATCAGGCGCAAGGTGAACAGATAGAACGCGCCCTCCTTTTCAATCCCCGCGTTGACTCCCTGGAGCGGCTTGCCGAAGCGCTGCTGCACCCAGTCGCGCAGGAGGAAGCGCGAAATGAGGAAGGCGAGCGTGGCGCCGATCGCAGAGGCGAAAGAGACGATCAGCGTGCCCCGGAGCAGCCCGAAGATCGCCCCGGCAACGAGCGTCAGAAGGGTGGCGCCGGGCAGCGACAGCGCTGCGACCCCTACATAGAGGGCGAAAAAGCCGAGCGCGGTCTGCCAGGGCTGCGCGTAGTACCAGGACTCGATCGCCGCCTGCTGCGCCTTGACATTCTCGAAGGTGAAATAGCGCGCGCCGCCGGCGGCGAAGAAAGCAACGCTGGCGAGCGCGACGAGGGCGAGGAGGAGAAGCCGGCCTCGGCTCACGCGGCGAGCGCGCCGCCGCACGACGATCCCTGCCCCGCGGTGCAGCCGTAGCAGTGGTCGCGCACGGCGATCGGGTTGCCGGCGAGATCGCGTCCGATCAGGTCCGAAAGATGCGGGCGCCTGCAGCCTTCGAGCCGCAGCGGCAGCCCCAGCATCTGGTTGAAATCGCAGTCGTAGACGTAGCCCTGCCAGTCGACCGACAGCAGCGTGCGGCACATCACGCCGTCGAGGTTGTCGGCGCGGTGCGAGCGGTGCAGCAGCGCCATGTACTCGTTGAACTGGCCCTTGGAGATCAGCGTCGAGCCAAAGCGCTGGATCGGCATGTTGGCAAGCGTGTAGAGGCGATTGAACACGATGCCGAAGCGCTCGCCCAGGACCCGTTTGTAATCGAGCTCGAGCTTGTCCTGCGCGGGCGGCAGGGTCGGCCCTTGCGGGTTGTAGACAAGATTGAGAATCAGCTTGTCATCCGTACCGTAACCAAGGGCATTCAACCGCTTGAGAGCGGCGATGCTCTTGTCGTACACC
>DATILQ010000208.1:0-19905 GCA_035476235.1 Burkholderiales bacterium | reverse complement strand
GCTTTACCACAAGCCGATTGGTGAGCTGGTGACGCGAAACGACCCCGCGGGTCGGCCGACCGTGTTCTCCCGCCTGCCGCCGGGACGCTGGGTCGCCGTCGGGCGGCTCGACCTCAACAGCTCGGGACTGCTGCTGCTGACCGATTCCGGCGAGCTCGCCAACCGCCTGATGCACCCGCGCTACGAGATCGAACGCGAATATGCGGTCCGCGTTCAGGGCAGGCTCAACCGGGAAGACCTTGAAAAACTGGCGCGAGGCGTCCATCTTGACGATGGGCCGGCCGGGTTCGAGCGCATTGCCCCCGCGGATGAACGCACCGCTCCCAGCGCCAATCGCTGGTACCGGGTGGTGCTGAAGGAGGGCCGCAAACGCGAGGTGCGGCGCCTGTTCGAGGCGGTCGGCGCCCGCGTCAGCCGTTTGATCCGCGTACGCTACGGCCCGATCGAACTGCCGCGAGATCTGGCGCCGGGACAGTGGCGCGAGGTCCCAAATACGGTTAAACTTCAAAAGCTTTAGCGGCACCGCGTAAAAGATGGGCTTCGGCCCATTTTTTGTTTGCGGCACCCGCGACGCGTCCATGGCAGCGCTTGAAGCGGTGATGGAGCCGGCGGTGGCCGGCCTGGGATATGAGCTGGTCGACGTGCAGGCGTCGAACGGCGGCAGGCTGTTGCGCCTGTTCATCGACAAGCCGGGCGGCGTCGGCATCGAGGATTGCGCCGCCGTGAGCCGGCACCTGACGCGCCTGCTGGCGGTGGAAGGGGTGGACTACGAGCGGCTGGAAGTGTCCTCGCCGGGACTGGACCGGGCGCTGCGCAAGGCGGGCGATTTCGCGCGCTTCGCAGGGCACAAGGCGGACGTGAGAATGCGTACGCCCGACGCGAGCGGCCGGCGCCGGTTCGTCGGCGTGCTGCGCGGCGCCGAGGCAGGGCACTTGAGCATGGAGCTCGATGGACAGACGGTCGCGCTGGCGCTCGACGACATCGAGCGGGCGAGGCTGGTACCCGAATGGTGAGGATATTGTGGCCGCAAATCAAGTAGCCGGAAATCGTGAGCTGGTGATGCTGGTGGACGTGCTGGCACGTGAGAAAAACGTGCCGCGCGACATCGTCTTCGGCGCCCTCGAGATGGCGCTCGCCTCGGCGACCAAGAAAAAGTATTCCGAGGATATCGACGTGCGCGTGCAGGTGGACCGCAACACCGGCTCCTACGAGTCCTTCCGGCGCTGGAAGGTAGTGCCCGACGAGGCGGTCGAGACGCCGCCGGCGCAGATCCCGCTGTCGGAGGCGCAGAAGCGCAAAGCCGACATCCAGCTCGAAGACTTCATCGAGGAGCCGCTCGAGCCGATCGAGTTTGGCCGCATCGGCGCGCAGACGGCGAAGCAGGTGATCCTGCAGCGCATCCGCGACGCCGAGCGCGAGCAGATCCTCAACGACTTCCTGTCGCGCGGCGACGAGCTGGTCACCGGCACGGTGAAGCGCATGGAGCGCGGCAGCGCCATCATCGAGTCCGGCCGCCTCGAGGCGCTGCTGCCGCGCGAGCACATGATCCCGAAGGAGAACCTCAGGGTCGGCGACCGGGTGCGCGCCTGGGTGATGAAGATCGACCGCCAGGCGCGCGGCCCGCAGCTGGTCCTGTCGCGCACCGCGCCGCAGTTCATCATGAAGCTGTTCGAGCTCGAGGTGCCGGAGATCGAGGAAGGCCTGCTCGAGATCAAGTCCGCGGCGCGCGATCCGGGGGTGCGCGCGAAGATCGCCGTGTTCACCAACGACAAGCGCATCGACCCGATCGGCACCTGCGTCGGCATGCGCGGCTCGCGCGTGCAGGCCGTGACGCAGGAGCTCGCCGGCGAGCGGGTCGACATCGTGCTGTGGTCGGCCGATCCGGCGCAGTTCGTGATCGGCGCCCTCGCGCCCGCCGAGGTGTCCTCGATCGTCGTCGACGAGGAAAAGCACGCCATGGACGTCGTCGTCGACGAGGAGAACCTCGCGGTGGCGATCGGCCGCAACGGCCAGAACGTGCGGCTCGCCTCCGAGCTCACCGGCTGGCAGATCAACCTGATGACCGAAGACGAATCGAACAAGAAGCAGCAGGAGGAAAGCGGCCGCATCAAGAGCCATTTCATGGAGAAGCTCGACGTCGACGAGGAGGTCGCCGACATCCTGATCCAGGAGGGCTTCTCGACGCTCGAGGAAGTGGCTTACGTCCCGATCAACGAGCTGCTGGAGATCGAGGCGTTCGACGAGGGCACGGTGAACGAGCTGCGCACCCGCGCGCGCAACGCCCTGCTGGTTGCGGCGATCGCCAACGAAGAGAAGGTGGAAGGCATCGACCCGGAGCTGCTGAAGCTGGAGGGGATGGACACGCAGCTCGCCGCCAAGCTCGCCGAGGCCGGCATCAAGACCCGCGACGACCTGGCGGATCTGGCGGTCGACGAACTGTCGGAGATCTCGCAGCTGGACGAGGACAGGGCAAAAAAGCTGATCATGGCGGCGCGCGCGCACTGGTTCGAGGACAAGCAGGCCGGCAACGAGGCCGACAAGCCGGCCAAGAAGCAGGAGGCCGCGTAACGTGGCGCACACCAGCGTTGCCCAGTTTGCGAGCGAGCTGAAGGTGCCGCCCTCGGTGCTGCTCGAGCAGCTGCGCGCCGCCGGGGTCGAGAAGCGCGTGCCCGAGGACTCGCTCAGCGACCAGGACAAATCGCGGCTGCTGGAGTACCTGCGCCGCACGCACGGCTCCGTCGAGACCAAGAACAAGATCACGCTGACCCGCAAGCAGACCAGCGAGATCCGCAAGACCGATGCCACCGGCAAGTACCGCACGGTGCAGGTCGAGGTGCGGAAGAAACGCGTCTTCGTGAAGCGCGATCCGGCCGAGGTGACGGCCGCCGCGGTGGCGGCGGAGACTCCGCCGCCACCTGCAGCCGCGCCGAGCGTCGATGTTCACGAGCTGGAGCTGCGCGAGGAGGAGGCCCGTCGCGAGCAGCAGCTGGCCGAGCTGCAGGCCGCCGAGCTGCGCGAAAAGCAGGAACGCGAGCGCCGGGAAGCCGAACAGAAGCAAACCGAGCAGAAAATCGCGGAAGCCGCTCCGGCAGCGGCTACCACCCTGCATGCGCCCAAGACGGCCGAAGCAAAGACCGACAAAAAGCCGAAGAAGGCGAAGCCCACCACGGTGCTGCGCGATGACTCGGTGCGCCGGCGCCAGATCAAGACCCGCGGCGACGCCGGCGGCGGCGTCGGCGGCTGGCACGCGCGCGGCGGCACGCGGCACAAGGGCGGTGGCGGCGAAACGACGTTCGCGCAGCCCACCGAGCCGCTGGTGCGCGAGATCGCGGTGCCCGAGACCATTGCCGTCGGAGAGCTGGCTCACCGCATGTCGGTGAAGGCCGCCGAGGTCATCAAGGCCCTGATGAAGCTCGGCACCATGGCCACCATCAACCAGGTGCTCGACCAGGAGACCGCGATGATCGTGGTCGAGGAGATGGGCCACAAGGCCAAGCCGGCGAAGCTGGACGATCCGGAGTCCTATCTGGTCGAGACCGACGCGCAGCCCGCGGTCGAAGCGCTGCCGCGCCCGCCGGTGGTGACCGTGATGGGACACGTCGATCACGGCAAGACCTCGCTGCTCGACTATATCCGGCGCACGAAGGTGGCGGCGGGGGAGGCCGGCGGGATCACGCAGCACATCGGCGCGTATCACGTGGAGACGCCGCGCGGCGTGGTGACCTTTCTCGACACCCCGGGCCATGAAGCCTTTACCGCCATGCGCGCGCGCGGCGCGAAGGTCACTGACATCGTGGTCCTGGTCGTCGCCGCGGATGACGGCGTCATGCCGCAGACCGTGGAGGCGATCAACCATGCCAAGGCCGCCGCGGTGCCTCTGGTGGTGGCGATCAACAAGATCGACAAGCACGAGGCCAACCCCGAGAAGGTGAAGCAGGAGCTCCTCGGCCACGGCGTCGTGCCGGAAGAGTACGGCGGCGACTCGCCCATCGTGCTCGTCTCGGCGAAAACCGGGAAGGGCGTCGACGAGCTGCTCGAGCAGCTGCTGCTGCAGGCGGAGGTGCTGGAGCTCAAGGCGCCCGTCGGGGTGCCCGCGAGAGGCGTCGTCATCGAAGCGCGGCTCGACAAGGGCCGCGGCCCGGTGGCCACGCTGCTGGTGCAGTCCGGAACCCTGCAGCGGGGCGATATCGCCCTGACCGGGGCGGTGTACGGCCGCGTGCGCGCGATGCTCGACGAAAACGGCAAGCCGGTGCAATCGGCCGGCCCCTCGATCCCGGTGGAGATCCAGGGACTGTCCGAAGTGCCGGCCGCCGGCGAAGACATGATGGTGCTCACCGACGAGCGCAAGGCGCGCGAGATCGCGCTCTTCCGCCAGGGCAGGTTCCGCGACGTGAAGCTCGCCAAGCAGCAGGCCGCGAAGCTTGAGAACGTGTTCGAGCAGATGGGCGAGGGCGAGAAGAAAGTGCTCGCGCTGGTCATCAAGTCCGACGTGCAGGGCTCGCAGGAAGCCCTGGTGCATGCGCTCACCCGGCTCGCCACCGACGAGGTCAAGGTCAGCGTGGTGCACGCCGGCGTCGGCGGCATTACCGAGTCCGACGTGAACCTGGCGATGGCCTCGCGTGCCGTGATCATCGGCTTCAACACCCGCGCCGACGCCGCGGCGCGCAAGCTCGCCGAGTCGGCGGGGATCCAGCTGCGCTACTACAACATCATTTACGAAGCGGTCGAGGAGATGAAGGCCGCGCTCTCCGGCATGCTGGCGCCGGAGCGCAAGGAGGCCGTGATCGGCATGGTGGAAGTCCGGCAGGTGTTCCGCATCTCCAAGATCGGCACGGTCGCCGGCTGCTACGTGCTCGAGGGCGCGGTCAAGCGCGGCGCGCAGGTGCGCGTGCTGCGCGACAACGTGGTCATCCATACCGGCGATATCGACTCGCTCAAGCGCTTCAAGGACGACGTGCGTGAGGTCAAGGCCGGCTTCGAGTGCGGCCTGTCGCTGAAGAACTTCTCCGACATCAAGGAAGGCGACCAGCTCGAGGTGTTCGAAGTGCAGGAGGTCGCAAGGTCGCTGTGAAGCGAGGCCAGGGGCGCCCGCAGAAAATCGGCGATCTGATCCAGCGCGAGCTGTCCGATCTGCTTTACCGCGAGCTGCGCGACCCCCGGGTCGGCATGGTGACCATCACCTCCGTGGACGTTTCGCCCGACATGTCCCATGCCCTGATCTATTTCACCTGCCTCGATGCCGCACAGGCCGGGCCCGCGGCGCAGGGACTGAAGCGCGCAGCGGGGTTCTTGCGCTCCCAGCTCGCCAAGCGCGTCACGCTTTACAGCATGCCGGAGCTGCGCTTCCAGTACGACGAGTCGATCGCGCGCGCCGATCGACTGTCGCAGCTGATCGACAGCGTCAGGCCCAAAAAGTAGATGGACGGCGTCCTGCTGCTCGACAAGCCGGTCGGCGTCAGCTCGAACCGCGCCTTGCAGGAGGTGAAAAAACTCTTTGGCGCCAAGAAAGCGGGCCACGCCGGGACCCTCGATCCGCTTGCCTCGGGCCTGCTGCTGGTGCTTTTCGGCGAGGCCACCAAGTTCGCCGGCCTGCTGCTCGATGCCGACAAGGAATACCTCGCCAGCTTGAAGCTGGGAGAGCGCACCAGCACCGGAGATGCCGAAGGCCGGCTGCTGGAGAAAAAGGCGGTCGAGGTGTCGAACGGCGCAGTGCTTTCCGTGCTCGAGCGCTTCCGTGGCGCAATCGAGCAGCTGCCGCCGATGCACTCGGCGCTCAAGCGCGGCGGTGTGCCGCTCTACAAGCTGGCGCGGCGCGGCGTGACGGTAGAGCGCAAAGCGCGCCCGGTGCAGATCTTTGAACTGGAAAAACTGGCTTTTGAACCGCCCGCGCTGGAGATTCGGGTTCGCTGCAGCAAGGGGACTTATATCCGGACCTTGGCCGAAGATATCGGCAACGCCCTGGTGACCGGCGCTCATCTCAGCGCCCTGCGGCGGATCGGTTGCGGGCCGTTTCGGGTCGCCGATGCCCTGACCCTCGAGGCACTGAGCGCCCTGCAGGAAGCCGGGCGTCGCGAGCGCCTCCTGCCCCTGGGAGCGCTGGTTGGCGACCTGCCGCAGAAGCGACTCGATGCGGCAGAGGAGCTGCGCTTCCGCAAAGGCCGGGCGCTCAGCATGCCGGGCCTCGCGGCGGGGATCTTCGCGGTGCTGCGGCCCGATGGCAGCGTGATCGGGCTGGGCAGTGCCGACGCGGCGGGCGCCTTGAAGCCGCTGCGGCTCACTGCGACCATGCAGGCGGCTGATAATCAGTTAAAATCGCGGGCTTAACAGTGGAGACGACGCGAAATGGCATTGCAGGTAGCGCAGAAAGCGCAGGTGGTCAAGCAGCATCAGCGGGCAGGCAACGATACCGGGTCGCCCGAGGTGCAGGTCGCGCTGCTCACCGAGCGCATCAACGGCCTCGCCGAGCACTTCAAGGCCCACGTAAAGGATTTTCATTCGCGGCGCGGGCTCCTCAAGCTGGTGAGCCAGCGGCGCAAGCTGCTCGACTATCTCAGGCGCAAGGACGCGGACAAGTATCGCGGCCTGATCGAGCGGCTCAATCTGCGCAAGTAGGTTCGCCGATGCCGCGGTAACCGGCGCTCATCGAATGCGGTGAGCGTTTTTCGTTTGCGCGCCCCGATAAAGGATCCCCCTTGAACCCGATCAAGAAGACTTTCCCCTACGGCAGCCACCAGGTGAGCCTGGAGACCGGCGAGATCGCGCGGCAGGCACATGGCGCCGTGGTCTGCACCATGGACGACACGGTCGTGCTCGCGACGGTGGTCGCGGCGAAGGAGCCGCGCACCGGGCAGGACTGGTTTCCCCTGACCGTTGATTACGTCGAGAAGACCTACGCCGCAGGCAAGATTCCCGGCGGCTTCTTCAAGCGCGAGGGCCGTCCCTCCGAGAAGGAGACGCTGACCTCCCGGCTGATCGACCGGCCGATCCGGCCCCTGTTCCCGGACGGCTTCTTCAACGAGGTTCAGGTGGTCGCCACGGTGCTGTCCCTCAATCCGGAGGTCGATTCCGATATCCCGGCGATGCTCGCCGTCTCGGCGGCGCTGACGCTTTCCGGCATTCCGTTCAACGGCCCGATCGGCGCGTGCCGGATCGGCTACGTCGACGGCCAGTACGTCGTCAACCCGACGATGAGCCAGCTGAAGGAGTCGCAGCTCAACCTGGTCGTCGCCGGCACCGAGCAGGGCGTGCTGATGGTGGAATCCGAGGCGCTCGAGCTGCCCGAGGACGTGATGCTCGGCGCGGTGGGCTTCGGCCACGAGCAGATGCTGGCCGCGATCCAGGCGATCCATGCGCTGGCAGAAGAGGCCGCCAAGCCGGCCTGGGACTGGCAGCCGCCGGTGAAGAACGAGGCGCTGATTGCGCGCGTAAGCGAGCTGGCAGAGCAGGACTTTCGCGCCGCCTTTGCCATGAAGCAGAAGCAGGCGCGCAACAATCGCCTGATCGAGATCCGCAAGAACACCCTCGAGAAGCTGACGGCCGAGGCGGCAGCGACGAACACCACGCCCGACGCCAACGCGGTGAAGGAGATCTTCTTCAACCTGGAGTCGAAGATCGTGCGCAGCCAGATCCTGGACGGCGAGCCGCGCATCGACGGCCGGGACACCCGCACCGTGCGGCCGATCGGCGTGCGCGTCGGCGTGCTGCCGCGGACTCACGGCTCGGCGCTGTTCACGCGCGGCGAGACGCAGGCGCTGGTCACCGTGACGCTCGGCACCGGCCGCGACGAGCAGATCATCGACGCGCTCACCGGCGAGTACCGCGAGCGCTTCATGCTTCATTACAACATGCCGCCCTATGCGACCGGCGAGACCGGCCGCGTCGGCCCGCCCAAGCGCCGCGAGATCGGCCACGGACGCCTCGCCAAGCGGGCGCTCGTCGGCCTGCTGCCGCCGCAGGAGGACTTCGGCTACTCGATCCGCGTGGTCTCCGAGATCACCGAATCCAACGGCTCTTCATCGATGGCCTCGGTCTGCGGCGGCAGCCTCGCGCTGATGGATGCCGGCGTTCCGGTCAAGGCGCACGTGGCGGGGATCGCGATGGGCCTCATCAAGGAGGGCAACCGCTTCGCGGTGCTGTCCGACATCCTGGGCGACGAGGATCACCTCGGCGACATGGATTTCAAGGTCGCGGGCACCGAGCGCGGCGTCACGGCGCTGCAGATGGACCTGAAGATCGAGTCGATCAACAAGGGCATCATGAAGGTGGCGCTCGACCAGGCGCGCGAAGCGCGGCTGCAGATCCTGAGAATCATGAAGCAGGCGATCGAGGGATCGCGCACCGAGCTGTCGAGCTACGCGCCGCGCATCATCAAGATCAAGATCAACCCCGACAAGATCCGCGACGTCATCGGCAAGGGCGGCGTCGTGATCCGCGGCATTCAGGAGGAGACCGGCACCACCATCGAGATCGAGGACGACGGCACCGTGTCGATCGCGTGCGTCTCGGCCGAGGGCGGCGAGGCGGCGAAGAAGCGCATCCAGGAGCTGACCGCGGACGTCGAGGTCGGCAAGGTCTACGAAGGCACGGTGCTGCGGCTGCTGGACTTCGGCGCCATCGTGCAGGTGCTGCCCGGGCGCGACGGCTTGCTGCACATCTCGCAGATCAGCCACGAGCGGGTCAACGCCGTGTCCGATCACCTGAAGGAAGGCCAGGTCGTGAAAGTGAAGGTCCTCGAGGCGGACGACAAGGGACGCGTGCGGCTGTCGATGAAAGCCGTCAGCCCGCAGGAAACGGCGAAGCAGAGCGGGTAACCGCCTTACTTGGCGACCTGCCGTTCCCTCAGTTCATCGAGGGTCTTGCAGTCGATGCACAGGGTCGCGGTGGGGCGCGCCTCGAGGCGCTTGAGACCGATCTCGACGCCGCAGCTCTCGCAGTAGCCGTACTCGTTGGCGTCGATGCGCGCGATGGTCTCGTCGATCTTCTTGATCAGCTTCCTCTCGCGGTCGCGGTTGCGCAGCTCGAGCGCCATGTCGGACTCCTGGCTGGCGCGGTCGTTCGGGTCGGCGAACACCGTCGCCTCGTCCTGCATGGTGTGCACCGTGCGGTCGATCTCCTCCGACAGCTCCGCTTTCAGCGCCTCGAGAATCTTGCGGAAATGCGCGCGCTGCCGGGCGTTCATGTACTCCTCGCCCTTCTTGGCGGCGTAAGGCGTGAAGCTTTTCCTGGTGAGTTCTACGGACATTCGGCGCGCGACCCCTAAAAAGAGAGGCGACTTTGTATCAGAAAATAGCCCCTTGCCGCAAGCCACTCAATTGCTCTCGGGATGCTCCAAGAGTATCATTTGCCGCCTTTTTCGGGGTGTGGCGCAGCCTGGTAGCGCGCTTGCTTTGGGAGCAAGATGTCGCGTGTTCAAATCACGCCACCCCGACCATGGATCTAGCGTCCCGGCGGCTGCCCGTAGCTCAACCGGATAGAGCACCAGCCTTCTAAGCTGGGGGTTGTGGGTTCGAGTCCCGCCGGGCAGGCCAGATCGCGTACGACGGTGACCGTAGCTCAAAGGTAGAGTCCCGGATTGTGATTCCGGTTGTTGTGGGTTCGAGTCCCATCGGTCACCCCACTGTCCAGACGCCCGTCGAGCGCGAGCTGAAGTTCCGCCTCGACGCGAAGTCGGCCGCCCGCGCCGCGCGGCTGATCCCGTTCGCGGCGCGCCCGCAGCGTACCCGCCTCTACAGCGTCTATTACGACACGCCCGACCTGCGGCTTTATCGCGCGGGCGTGTCGCTGCGCCTGCGGCGCGCCGGCCGCCGCTGGCTGCAGACGCTCAAGGCGCCGCAAGGCGCCCAGAGCGCGCTTGCCGCGCGCAGCGAATGGGAAATGGCGGCGCCGCGCGGCGTGCTCGATTGCAAGCTGTTCCAGCGTGAAGCCGTGCGCGCCGCAACCGGGCTCGACCTGCTGCGCCTCGCGCGCCGCCTGCGCCCGGTCTTCGCCACGCGTTTCGAGCGCCGCTCCGGCCCGCTCGCGCTCGGGCACGGGCTGCGCGCGCTGGCGTGCATCGACCGCGGCGCGATCGAGGCAGGGCGCGCGCGCGAGCCCCTGCTCGAGCTCGAGCTGGAGCTGATCGAAGGAGAGCTCGGTCCGCTCATCGGCCTGGCTGAGACCCTGGTCGAGCCTCTCAACCTGCGCATCGAGCACGCCAGCAAGGCGGAACGCGGCTACCGCCTCTGCCTCGGCGCCGCGCCGCCTGCGCCCGCGAAGTGGCTGCGCCCGGCGATCGCCGAGAACGCTGCCGCGAGCGACGCCTTCGCCACCCTGTGCGTCACCGCCCTCGCCCAGATCGGCGCCAACGCGGACGGCCTTGCCCGCGGCCGCGATATCGAATACCTGCACCAGCTGCGCGTCGGCGTGCGCCGCCTGCGCTCGGCGCTGCGCGCCTTCCGCTGGCTGCTGCGGCGCCGGCGCGCAAGAGCGGTGGAGGCGCCGCTCAAGCGCATGATGGTGACCTTCGGCGCGGCGCGCGACTGGGACGTGTTCTGCGAAACCCTCGCCGACGCGGCGCTCGCGCCGGGCCTGCTCGCGCGCGCCCGGCCGAAGCGCTGGGCAGCGCGGCGCGCCGCCCAGCGCGCAGTCACCTCGGCCGCCTTCCAGCAAGCGCAGCTGCGTGCGCTGCGCTGGCTGCACGGCGATCCGTGGAAGTCGGACACGGCGCGCGCGGCGCCGCTTGCCCGGTTCGCACGGGAAGCGCTCGCGCGCCTGCACTTCGCGCTGATGAAGCGCTCGCGCGGCATCGACTGGCGCAATGCGCGGCGCCGTCACGCCGTGCGCATCGGCGTAAAGCGGCTGCGCTACGCCTGCGATTTCTTCGCAGGCTGCTTTCCACGCCAGGCTGTACAGCCGTTTCTGACCCGTCTTGCCTCGCTGCAAGACACGCTGGGCGAGCTCAACGACGTGACGGTGGCGCGCGCTCTGATCGCTGAGCTCGCCCCGCGGGGCGCTGCGCAGACACTCCGCGCCGAGGCCGTGCGCCTGCGGCACTGGCTGGCGTCGCGCGAGCGCGAGCTGATGGCCTTGCTCGAGCCGGCGTGGCAAGCCTTCGAGGCGAAGCGTCCGTTCTGGCTGGCTATGCGAGATCCGCAGGTAGCTGCGAGCGCTCGATCAGAAATACGCCGCCGGCCGGATCGCCGACTGCGGGCCAGGTGAAAGGCAAGCGCGGATACGCGCGCTCGACGGCACGCCGCCCGGCGCCCACTTCGCAGGCCAGCACGCCATCGGGGGTCAGATAGGCGCCGGCTGCCGCGACGATCCGCCGCACGAGGTCAAGTCCGTCGCGTCCGGCAGCCAGCGCCAACCTCGGCTCGTAGCGATACTCCGGCGGCAGGCGCCGCATCGCTGAGGTGGCGACGTAAGGGGGATTGGTCACGATCAGGTCGTAATGCTCGCCTTCCAGCGCAGCGAACAGATCGGAGCGGAGCAGGCGAATCCTGCTTCGCAGCCGGTGCTTGAGAATGTTTCTCCTGGCGACGACCAGCGCGGCGGCCGAGATATCCGTGGCATCGACGCGGGCGCGCCGAAACGCGCGCGCAGCGAGAATGGCGAGGCAGCCGGAGCCGGTGCACAAGTCGAGCACGCGCCGCGTCGGCCGGCGCAGCCACGGCCGCAGGCGATCGCCGAGAAGCTCCGCGAGATGCGAGCGCGGCACGACGACGCGACGGTCGACGTAGAAGGGCAGGCCTGCGAGCCAAGCTTCGCGCAGCAGGTAGGCAACGGGAATGCGCTGCGCGATTCTCTTTTCTACGAGCGATTCAATGCGCTTCTGCCCGCGGCCGATCTCAAGATGCAAATCCGTTTCGAAAGGCAGACCCAGGCCGCGCAGGACCAGGTAAGCCGCCTCGTCAAGCGGGTTATCCGTGCCGTGGCCGTAGTGCAGGCGCGCCCGGCGCAGGCGCCGCTCGGTCTGTTCCAGCAGCTCGCCGAGCGTCAAGGCAGGAGGGCGCGCAGCGTATCCAGATAGATCTTGGGCAACTGCTCCAGCGCGCCGAGCTCGATATGCTCGTTGAGCTTGTGGACGCTGGAATTGACCGGCCCGAGCTCAACCACCTGCGGGCAGACCTCGGCAATGAAGCGCGCGTCCGAAGTGCCGCCGGTGGTGGAAAGCTCGGGTGCGCGGCCGGTGTGCTTCTTGATGACCGTGGAAACAACTTCCACCAGCCGGCCGCGCGACGTGATGAACGGTTTCGCGCCCAGAGTCCACTCGACGGCGTAGTCCAGGCCATGCTTGTTCAGGACCGCCTCCAGCCGTTCCTTGAGGGAGCGCTCAGTACTAGCGGTGGAGAAACGGAAGTTGAAATCGAGCTGCAGCGAGCCAGGGATGACGTTCAGCGCCCCGGTGCCGCCATGAACGTTGGAGACCTGCCAGGTCGTCGGCTGGAAGTGCTCGTTGCCCGCGTCCCATTGCAGCGCCGTCAGCTCGGCGAGCGCGGGCGCGAGCTGATGAATCGGGTTGCGGCTCAGATGCGGGTAGGCGATGTGCCCCTGGATGCCTCGCACGGTCAGCCTGCCCGAAAGAGAGCCGCGCCGGCCATTCTTGATCATGTCGCCCAGGGCGCTCACCGAAGTCGGCTCGCCGACGATGCAGTAATCCAGGGCTTCGCCGCGCTGCTTCAGGCCCTCGACCACGCGCACCGTGCCGTCGAGCGCCGGCCCTTCCTCGTCGGAGGTGAGCAGCAGCGCGATCGAGCCCGAATGCCCGGGGCGCTCGGAAACGAAAGCCTCGCAGGCCACCACGAACGCCGCGATGGAGGACTTCATGTCCGCGGCGCCCCGTCCGTAGAGCCGGCCTTCGCGCACCGACGGGATGAACGGATCGGAGTGCCATTCGCCGAGCGGGCCGGGCGGCACTACGTCGGTATGCCCGGCGAAGCAGACCAGCGGCTGGGCGTCGCCGCGGCGCGCCCAGAGGTTGTCGACCGCGCCGAAACGCATGGGCTCGCAGCGAAAGCCGGATCGGGCGAGGCGCGCGCGCAGGAGGTTCTGGCAGCCCCCGTCCTCGGGAGTCACTGAGCGGCGCGCGATGAGTTCCTTGGCGAGTTCGAGCGCCCCCGCCTCAGGCATTCGCGTCGATCTTGAAGTTGCCGAACGTCTTCTCGCCCGGCGCGGCGCCCTTGCCGGCGCCCGGCGCGCCGGTGGCCTGGCCGGTGATCTCGCCGGCGGTGGCCTGGTTGATCAGCCACAGCATGTTGCTCGCCGAGTCGGCGTTCGCCATCGCCTCGTCCTGGGTGATCTTGCCGTCCATGAACAGCTTGAACAGCGACTGCTCGAAGGTCTGGGAGCCGGGCGCCATGCTCTTCTCCAGCGCGTCCTTGACGTCGCTGATCTCGCCTTTCTCGATCAGCTCGGCGATGTGACGCGTGTTGAGCAGCACCTCGGCGGCGACCACGCGCGTGCCGGACTTCGTGCGCACCAGCCGCTGCGAGATCACCGCCTGCAGCGCGGCGGCGAGGTCGAGCAGCAGGCTCGGCCGGTTCTCCAGCGGATAGAAGTTGATGATCCGGTTCATCGCGTGGTAGCTGTTGTTCGCGTGCAGGGTGGCGAGGCACAGGTGGCCCGACTGGGCGTAGGCGAGAGCCATCGACATCGTCTGCTTGTCGCGGATCTCGCCGATCATGATGCAGTCGGGCGCCTGCCGCAGGGCGTTCCTCAGCGCCACTTCGAAGGCCTTGGTATCGGTGCCGACCTCGCGCTGGTTCACGATCGACTTCCTGTTCACGAAGATGAATTCGACCGGGTCCTCGAGCGTGAGAATATGGCCCGACTTGCGCTCGTTGCGGAAATCGAGCATCGCGGCGAGCGAGGTCGATTTGCCCGCGCCCGTGGCGCCGACCATCAGGATCAGCCCGCGCTTCTGCATGATCACCTCCTTCAGCACCTCGGGCAGGCCCAGCGAGTCGAGCGGCGGAATCGAGCCGGGGATATAGCGCACCACCACGGCCGGCGAGCCCTTCTGGCGGAAGGCGCTGATGCGGAAGGCGCCGACGCCTTCGAGCGCGACGGCGGTGTTCAGCTCCATCTCCTCCTCGTACTCGCGCGCCTGGCGCTCGGTCAGCACCTCGTAGAGCAGCTGCCTGACCGTATCCGAAGTCATGATGGTCTGGTTGACCGGCACGGCGACGCCGTTGATCTTGATGTTGATCGGCGCGCCGACCGAAAGGAAGATGTCCGACGCCTTCTTGTCGGCCATGACCTGGAACAGCCGTTTCATCGCGGACATGTTGCCTCTCCCAAAGACAATTCCGGTAGTTTAATCCCCTCTGAGGAGATCATTCAGGCTGGTTTTGGCCCGGGTCTTGGCGTCTACCCGCTTGACGATCACCGCGCAATACAGGCTGTAGCGGCCGTCCTTCGACGGCAGACTGCCCGAGACTACCACCGAGCCGGCCGGCACGCGGCCATAGGAAATAGTTCCGCTTTCCCGCTCCAGGATGCGGGTGCTCTGGCCTAGGAATACGCCCATCGAGATGACGCTGTTTTCCTCGACGATGACGCCTTCGACCACCTCCGAGCGCGCGCCGATGAAGCAGTTGTCCTCGATGATGACCGGATTGGCCTGCAGCGGCTCCAGGACGCCGCCGATGCCCACGCCGCCGGACAAGTGCACGTTCTTGCCGATCTGGGCGCACGACCCGACGGTCGCCCAGGTGTCGACCATGGTTCCTTCGTCGACATAAGCGCCTATGTTGACGAACGACGGCATGAGGACCACGTTGCGCGCGATGAAGGCGCCGCGCCGCGCGGTGGCGGGAGGAACGACCCGGCAGCCGCCTTTTGAAAAGGCCTTCTCGTCGAAAGCGGCGAATTTGGAGGAAACCTTGTCGTAATAGCGCGTCTCGCCACCCTCGATCAGGCGGTTATCCTCGAGCCTGAAGGAGAGCAGGACGGCTTTTTTCACCCACTGGTGGGTGATCCACTCGCCGCCGGACTTCTCGGCCACCCTGATGCGCCCGGCGTCGAGGCCGGCGATGACCTGCTCGACGGCCTCGCGCAGCGGACGCGGCGCATTCGCCGGGCTGAGCGCGGCGCGCTTGTCCCAGGCGTCCTCGATGATTTTCTTTTCGGCGCTCATAGGCCCCCGCTGAACTGCATCATGCGGCCGGCGGCCTCGACGCATTCGGCGAGCGGCGCGACCAGCGCGATGCGCACATGATTTCGTCCGGGGTTTTCGCCGCCCGCGTCGCGCGCCAGATAGCTGCCGGGCAGCACCAGGACATTATATTCATGGTGCAGGCGCCGGGCGAACTCGCAGTCGTCGATCGGCGTGCGCAGCCAGAGGTAGAAACCGCCTTCCGGCATTTCTGCTTTGAAACGATTCTGAAGTAAGGGCAAAACAGCCTTGAATTTCTCGGCGTACAGGCGACGGTTCTCCTGCACGTGCGCCTCGTCGTTCCAGGCGGCGATCGACGCGCGCTGCGCCGGGAGGCTCATCGCCGAGCCGTGATAGGTGCGATAGAGCAGGAAGCTCTGCAGCGCGCCGGCATCGCCGGCGACGAAGCCCGAGCGCATGCCGGGGGCGTTCGAACGCTTCGACAGGCTCGAAAACACGACCAGCCGCGGGTAGCCCTGCCGCCCGAGCCGGTGCGCGGCCTGCAATGCGCCCAGCGGCGGCTCGCCGTAGTAGAGCTCCGAATAGCATTCGTCGGAGGCGATGAGGAACCCGTGACGGTCCGACAGTTCGAACAACGCCTTCCACTCGGCGAGTGCCATCACCTTGCCGGTGGGATTTGCCGGCGAGCAGGCGTACACCAGTTGAACGTCCTGCCAATGGCGATTTTCAAGAGGATGTTCTGCATAAACAGGCGTGGCGCCGGCAAGCAGCGCGGCGCCTTCGTAGATCTGGTAGAACGGGTTGGGGCACAGCACGGCTGCCTTGCGGCCCGCATCGATCACGGTCTGCGCAAAAGCGAACAGCGCTTCGCGCGAGCCGTTGACCGGCAGGACCTGGCGCTGCGCATCCGGCAGCGGGATGCCGTAGCGTCGCGCGAGCCAGGCCGCGATCGCTTCGCGCAGCGCCGGCGTGCCGGCGGTCGCCGGATAGGCGGCGAGGCCGTCGAGGCCTGCCGCCAGCGCGTCTTTCACCAGGGCCGGCGTCGGGTGTTTCGGCTCGCCGATCGAAAGATCGATCGGCTGCAGCGCAGGGTTCGGCGCCGCGCCGGCGAGCAGGCGGCGAAGTTTCTCGAACGGGTAGGGCTGGAGCTTGTCGAGAAGCGGATTCAGGCTTTCCATCCCCGCTTGCGGTGCTCGGCGATCACGCTGGTATGGATGCCTCCGCGCACGTTGAAGCGCGCTTCGAGCCGCAGGTAGCGCGGCTTGGTCGCGGCGACCAGGTCATCGAGGATCCTGTTGGTCACCGCTTCGTGGAATGCCCCCTGGTCGCGGTAGGACCAGATGTAGAGCTTCAGCGATTTCAGCTCCACGCACGCGCGATCGGGCACATACTCGAGCAGCAGCGTGCCGAAATCCGGCTGCCCGGTGAGCGGGCAGACGCAGGTGAACTCGGGAATTTCCATGTGGATGCGGTAGTCGCGCCCGGGCGCAGGATTGGGAAACGTTTGCAGCCGCTTGCTGGGGCGCGAGCGCATCACGAGGTGAACGGCGAGCGATGGTATCATTTTTTCCGTGCGGCTCGTTCAAATAAAGCTCGCCGGCTTCAAGTCCTTCGTCGATCCCACCTCCATCCATGTGCCGGGGCAGCTGGTCGGCGTCGTCGGGCCGAACGGCTGCGGCAAATCCAACGTCATCGACGCCGTGCGCTGGGTGCTCGGCGAGTCGCGCGCCGCGGCGCTGCGCGGCGACTCGATGCAGGACGTCATCTTCAACGGCTCGGTGAACCGCACGCCGCTCGCGCGCGCCTCGGTCGAGCTGATCTTCGACAACGCTCAGGGGCGCGTGGCCGGACAGTGGTCGCAGTACGCGGAGATCTCCGTCAAGCGCATCCTGCAGCGCGACGGCGAGTCGAACTACTACATCAACGGCGTGCACGTCCGGCGCCGCGACATCACCGACATGTTCCTCGGCACCGGCCTTGGCCCGCGCGCCTACGCGATCGTCGAGCAGGGGATGATCACTCGCGTCATCGAGGCGAAGCCCGAGGAGCTGCGCGTGTTCCTCGAGGAGGCGGCCGGCATCTCGAAATACAAGGAGCGCCGCCGCGAGACCGAGAATCGCCTGGCTGACACGCGCGGCAATCTCGCGCGCATCACCGACATCCGCACCGAGCTTGCCGCGCAGCTGGAGAAGCTCCAGGCGCAGGCCGCGGTGGCGACGCGCTACAAGGAATACCACTCGGAGCTGCAGCTCGGGCAGCAGCTGCTTTGGTATGCGCGACGCCGCGACGCCGCGGCGGAGCGCGGGCGCTACTCGCAGGAAATGTCGAAGGTCACGAACGAGCTCGAAGCACAGAACGCCGAGCTGCGGCATCTCGAGTCGCGCGTGGAAACGGCGCGCGCGGCGCATTACCGCGCCGGGGACGCTCTGAACGCGGCGCAAGCGGCGCTCTACGCCTCTAATGCCGAGGTAGCCCGGCTCGAGTCCGAGCTGCGCCATGTCGAGGAGACCCGCCAGCGGCTGGAGAGCCAGCATACGGAGCGGCTCGCGCAGCTGGGCTCCTGGCGCGAGCAGCGCGCGCAGCTTACGCAGGCGCTTCACATGTGGGTGGCCCGCGCCGGCGCGGCGAGCGAGCGCAGCGCCGAAGCGCAGGCAAAGCTCGGGGAGGAGAACGCACGCCTGCCGCAGGCCGAGCAGGCGTTCCGCGCCGGCCAGGAGCGGCTGAGCGAGGCTCGCAGCCAGCTGCTGCAGGCCGAAAGCCGCCTGCAGCTCGAGCAAGCCAATCTCGCGCACCTGGAGCGCGGCGGGCAGGCGTTCGAGCAACGCCGCGAGCGCCTCGAGAGCGAGCTGCAGACGCTCGCCGAGCCGGATGCGGCGGCGGCGAACGCCCTGCAGGCGCGGATCGCCGCGCTCGAAGCAGCCGCGCAGGCAGCGCGGGCCGGGCACGAATCGTTGCAAGCCGAGTGCGCGGCGCTCGAAGAGCGCAGCGCCGCGGCCGGCGAGGCGCTCGGCGCGTCGCAGCGCCAACACGCGGCAGCCGAGGCGCAGCTTGCGACCCTGCGCCAGATCCAGGGCGCGGCCGAAGACAACGCGCCCCTGCGCGAATGGCTCGAGCGGCACGGCCTGGGCGCGCTGCCGCGCTTGTGGCAGAAGCTGCGCATCGACCCGGGCTGGGAGACCGCCGTGGAATCGGTGCTGCGCGAACGCCTGCATGCGCTAGAGCTTTCCGAGGCTGCAGGGCTGCAGCGGGTTCTTGCCGACCGGCCACCGGCGAAAGCGAGCGTGTTCGCGCGCGGCAACATCGCCGGCAGCCCGGTGGCGGCCGGCTACGAGCCGCTGGCTTCCAAGATCCGCGCCGTGGACCCGGCGGTTTCAGGCGCCCTCGCGGACTGGCTGGCCGGTGCCTACGCGACCGAGCAGACCCCGGACGCGTCGCGGCGGGCTGCTTTGCCGCCCGGCGCCATGCTCGTCGACCGCGATGGCCACCAGTTCACGCGGCACACCGTCAGCTTTCACGCGCCGGATCAGGCGGACGCGGGCCTGCTCGCCAGGCAATCGGCGATCGAAGCGCTGGACGCAGGCTGCCGCGACCTGCAGCGCAAGGTCAACGCCGCGCTGGACGCCCACCAGCACCTGGAGAGCGAGGCCGCAGAGCGAAGCGAGGCCCTCGAGCAGGCACGCCGCGTCATCGCCGAGAGGCAGAAGGAGCAGCACGACGCCCAGATCGAGCAGCTCAAGCTGGCGCAGGCGCAGGAGCGTTACCGCGAGCGCAGCGAGCAGGTGCACGCCGAGCTGTCCGAAATCGAGCAGGAGGCGTCGCGCGGCCGGCAGGCGCTGCAGAACGGCCGTCAGACTGCCGAGCGCATTGCGGCGGAAATCGCAGCGCTGCGCGAGAAGCTCGAGGCGGCGCGCGGCGGGCATCTCGCCGCCGAGACCGCGCTCGCCGACCAACGGCGGGCCGCGCAGCAAGCCGAGCGCGACGCGCAGGACGCTCTGTTCGGCGAACGCGAATGCGGCTCCAAGATCGCCGAGATCGACAATTCCGTGCGGGTGATCGATCAGCAGATCGAGCGCGCTGACCTGGAAGTCGCGAAGCTCACCGGGGAGCTGGCGGCCGACCCGATCCCGGCGGTGCGGCGCGGCCTGGACGCGGCGGTCGAGTCGCGCCTGGGCTGCGAAACCACGCTCGCCGCTGCGCGCAACGCCGTCGAAGGGGCAGCCAGCGCGCTGCGCGAGCTGGAGGAAGCGCGGCTGCAGATCGAGGCGAAGCTCGCCCCCCTGCGCGAGCGGCTGGGAGAGCTCAGGCTGAAGGAGCAGGCCGCGCAGATCAATTTCGACCAGTTCGCCGCCCAATTGCGCGAGGCGAACGCGGACGAGGAGAGGCTGTCGAAGGAGGCCGAGAAAGCCCCGCGCCCGGCCGCGCTGCAAGGCGAGATCACGCGGCTGGCGCAGGCCATCAACGACCTGGGCGCCGTGAACCTGGCGGCGCTCGACGAATTGCGCAGCAGCTCGGAGCGAAAGAGCTTCCTCGACGCGCAGGCCGCCGACCTGGAGGAGGCGATCCACACGCTCGAGGACGCCATCCGGCGCATCGACCGGGAGACGCGCGAGCTGCTGCGCGAAACCTTCGACAGCGTGAACCGGCACTTCGGGTCGCTCTTCCCGACGCTGTTCGGTGGCGGCGAGGCCAAGCTGATCATGACCGGCGAGGAGATTCTGGACGCCGGCGTCCAGGTCATGGCGCAGCCGCCCGGCAAGCGCAACACCAGCATTCACCTGCTCTCGGGCGGGGAAAAGGCGCTCACCGCGATC
>DATILQ010000207.1:0-1861 GCA_035476235.1 Burkholderiales bacterium | reverse complement strand
AACGCTTATCGAGAAAGTGGTGATAAACCCCAAATTCGATGCAGGGCTGTTTTCCAAGCCGGCAATCCCCACTAAGTCCGCTGCAAGGTAAGGAGTAGCGATCCGCATTGGCCGTAACCGGCCCCACGCCGCTCGTCTTCTTCTTGCGGCGAGCTGCGCGCTGCTCGCTCTGGCCGCTGCCAGCGCGTACGCGCAGGCGCCGCAGCCCGGCGCGGGCGAGTCGATCTACCTGCGCGGGGTCCTGCCTTCCGGCGCCCCGCTCGAGGGAAAGCGCCAGGCCGCCGGGCTGACCGCCAGGGGCGCCGACGCCGCCTGCGTCAGCTGCCACCAGCGTAGCGGGCTCGGCACCTACGAGGGGTACAACTTCGATGTGACGATCCCGCCGATCGCCGGCGCATACCTGTTCCACTCGCGCGAGGCCACGACCAAGGAGGCCGTGCTGCCCTACGTCGCGTGGATGCACAGCAACCGCGATCCCTACACCGACGCGACGCTGGCGCGCGCGATCCGCGAAGGGCTCGACTCGCAGGGCCGGCCTCTGAGCGCGCTGATGCCGCGCTTCGCGCTGAGCGATGCCGACATGGATTCGCTGATCGAGTACCTCAAGCAGCTCGGCTCGCACCCGGCTCCCGGCGTCAGCGAAAGGGAGCTGCACTTCGCCACGGTGATCACGCCGGACGCGGATCCTGCGAGACGCAAGGCGATGCTCGACGTCATGGAGCACTACTTCGCGGACAAGAACCTGTTCCCGATCGGAAACAGCCGCGATTTGCGCACGTCCGGAAAGACGCAGCAAGCCAAGAGCATGTTCATGTCCCACCGGCTCTGGCGGCTGCACGTCTGGGACCTGACAGGTCCGGCATCGACGTGGGGCGCACAGCTCGACGCCAATATGAACAGGGAGCCGGTTTTTGCGCTGGTGTCGGGGCTGGGAGGAAGCAACTGGGCGCCGGTGCACCAGTTCTGCGAGCGCAGACAGCTGCCGTGCCTGTTTCCGAACGTGGAAGCACCGGTCGACGACAGCCGCGACTTCTATCCGCTGTACTTCTCAAAGGGGGTGCTACTGGAGGCGGATCTGATCGCCAGGCAGATCGCCGCCGGGACGCAGGCAGCCTCCGCGGCTCCGGCATCTACCGTGCTGCAGGTCTACCGCCTCGGCGATGGCGGCGAGGCGGCCGCGCTCGCGCTCGCCGCGGCATTGAAGCCGCTCGGGATCCCCGTGCGCAATCAGCCGCTTGCCCCGGCCCCTGGCGGCAAGGGTATCCGCCAGGCCGTGCAGCAAGCGCAGAAGTCCGACGCCCTTGTCCTGTGGCTGCGACCGGCCGATCTGGCGGACGTGGGCGACGACGGTGGGGCGTCGGCATCGGTGTACGTGTCGGGGCTGATGGGGGGGCTGGAGCATGCGCCGCTGCCGACGGCGTGGCGCGGCCGCGCCCGGATGACGTACCCCTACGAGCTGCCCGAGAAGCGCGAGCTGCGGGTACGGTACGCGTTGACTTGGTTTTCGATCCGGCACATCCCGGTCGTGGATGAGCCGCTTCAGGTCAACACTTACCTTGCCTGCGGACTGCTCGCCGAGACGCTGAGCCACATGTCGGACAACCTCGTTCAACCCTTCATGGTCGAGATGCTGCAGACGTCCGCCGAACGCCGCCTGATCAACACAGGCTACTACCCACGCCTGGTTCTTGCACTGAACCAGCACTTCGCCTCCAAGGGCGGGTACATCGTCCACTTTGCGCGGCCCGAGGGCGCGCAACTGGTCGCGGACAGCGACTGGATCGTTCCCTGATCCGGATCCACCCCGCGATGACCGCCTGGCGTCTCGTCACGGCGAGCCTCGCGATCGCGGCGGCCTGTG
>DATILQ010000206.1:0-1616 GCA_035476235.1 Burkholderiales bacterium | reverse complement strand
TCGTCGCCGCCAGCATGCTGCTCGCGCGGCCCGCGGTCGGCACCGATCCGGTGCCGGCCACCGCACTGATCGTCAAGTTCTTCGGAAGGTCCTGACATGACTGCGATAAGCGCCCGGCTGCCTGCAGAGCGCGGCCCGGGGCTCGTTGCCGCGGCCGTCGGCCTCGGCCTGTTCGGCATCATCTGCGGCGTCGGCGTCGCGATCGGCGAGCTCGACGCGCTGGTCGCGGCCGTGACGGTGCTCGCGTGCTTTGCGACGCTCGCCGACTACCGCGTCGGCGCGGTGCTGCTCATCGTCATGCTGCCGGTCCAGGGCAGCTACCTCTTTCCGCACAGCGTGTTCGGCTTCACCGGGCTCAATCCCCTGAACCTCGTGCTGTTCGCGACGCTCGCGTCCTATCTGGTGCGCGGGTACGAGGTGAAGCGCTTCCTGCCAAAGCCGCTCATCTGGCTCCTCGTCGTGCCGATCATCTTCGCGGGCCTGCTCGGCATGCGGCACGTCGACGAGATCCATCCCGTGTTCTACGAGGAGAACGTGCTGCACTTCACCGACGCCGCGGGCTACCTGCGCGACGTGCTGCTGAAGCCGTTGCTCACGGTGGTCGCGGCGCTCCTCATCGGCACCGCGGTGGCGCGCGCGAAGAAGGTGGAGAACTTCCTCGTGCCGGTGATCGCATCGGTCTGGCTCCTCAGCCTGATGGCGATCGGCTACGTGGCCGCCGCCGGCATCAGCATCGGCGCGCTCGCGCTGCCGACCTCGCGCGCCTTCTTCTCGGGGCTCGGCCTGCACTCGAACGACCTCGGCCGGCTCTATGCCGTGGCGTACGCGCTGCTGCTCTTCACCTGGGGCGAGACCAAGGACCTGCGGCTGAAGACGGTGCTCATCTTCACGATGGGCATCCTCACCATCGCGCTCATCCTGACCTTCTCGCGCGGCGCGATGGTCGGCTGGGTGCTGGTGAACGTGCTCTACCTCGTCTGGAAGTTCAATGCCAAGACCCTGGGCATCGCGCTGCTCGCCGGCGGTGTCGCAGTGCTGTTCATGCCGGGCGCGGTGGTGGGCCGCATGAGCATGGGCCTGATCGGCGGCGGCGACGTGAACGAGTTCAGCGCCGGCCGCGTCGACGAGATCTGGCTGCCGCTCCTGCCCGAGCTTTTCAAGAGCCCGCTCTGGGGGAACGGCCTCGACGCCACCATGTGGGCGAAGGCGCTGTGGGCCGAGCAGATGCTGCCCGTCACTCACCCGCACAACGCCTACATCCAGGCGATTTTCGACATGGGCCTGGTCGGCCTCGCGCTGCTCCTCGCCTACTACTGGCACGTCTACCGCGCGTGCCGCGACCTCGGCTCGAACGCGTACCTCAGCCCGACGATGCGCGGCTTCTACCAGGGCGTGGTCGCGGGCCTCCTGTGCTTCATCGTCACCGGCTTTTCCGGCTCGAGCCTGCGGCCCTCCGGCGAGTTCGTCTTCCTCTGGATCGCGATCGGCATGATGTACGGGCAGCTCGCCCGCCGGCGCACAGACACCTGAGCATGCCGCCAGCCACCCTGCGAGAGGCCCTCGCCCCCGCGCAGGGTGGCTCGCACGCGGCGCCACGCGCCGTGGCCACGCGCAAG
>DATILQ010000205.1:0-8752 GCA_035476235.1 Burkholderiales bacterium | reverse complement strand
GGTCCGGGGGTGAGCGGAATTGGTTCTGTACTGATTGAAAGATCTTCTGCCGGATTGAAGCACGGAAAGACATCCTCATTCATGTCGGGCGAAGAATGGGCAGAGCTGCGCTTCGACAACGTCTTCGTCCCCGAGGAGATGGTGCTGCTGAAGGAGGGCGGCTTCAAGAGGCAGATCGCCGGCTTCAACGTCGAGCGCATCGGCAACGCCGCGCGCTCGCTCGCGCTCGGGCGCTACGCCTACGAGACGGCGCGCGAGTGGGCGTTGCAGCGCAGGCAGTTCGGGCGCCTGCTGTGCGAGTTCCAGGGCCTGCAGTGGAAATTCGCCGACATGAAGATGAAGCTCGACGCGGGGCAGCTGCTCCTGTACCGCGCCGCCGTCAATGCCGACCGCGGCTTTCCTTCCGCCGAGGAGGCGGCGATCGCCAAGGCGTTCTGCAACCAGGCCGGCTTCGACGTGGCCAACGAGTCCCTGCAGGTGATGGGCGCGACCGGCTACAGCAGCGAGGCGCTGCTCGAGTACTGCGTGCGGCGCTGCCGCGGCTGGATGATCGCCGGCGGCTCGATCGAGATCCTCAAGAACCGCATCGCGGAGTCGATCTTTGAGCGCAGTTTTTCTCAAAGAAATGACTGTTAGTTACATTGACTCATTCCGCGCGCGCGCCTGAAGCCTTCACCACCTCCGTCCAGCGCGCCACGTCCTCGCGCAGCTGCCGGTCGAACTCTTCGGGCGTGTTGCCGACCGGGTCGGCGCCCTGCTCGAGAAGGTGCTTGCGCAGGTCGCTGGAGCTTGCCGCCTTCGCCACGGCCGCCGAGAGGGACCGCACGATCTCGCGCGGCGTGGCGGCCGGCGCCAGCAGGCCGAACCAAAGCGGCACCTCGACGCCTTCGACGCCCGCCTCCTTCAGCGTCGGCACCTCGGGCATGAGCGCGGTGCGCCTCGCGCCGGCCACGGCGAGCGCCCGCAGGCGGCCCGATCTTACGTGCTGGTTGATCGCGACGGTGTTCGAGAAGCTCATCTGCACTTCGCCGGCGACCAGCGCGGTCAATGCAGGAGCGCTCCCCTTGTAGGGAACGTGCACGATATCCGTGCCGGTGCGCAGCTTGAACAGCTCGCCGGCAAGATGCTGGCTGGTGCCCGCGCCCGCCGAGGAGTAGTTGAGCGCTCCGGGGCGCTCGCGCGCCAGGGCGACGACCTCCTGCAGCGACCTCGCGGGGAGCGACGCCGACACCACGAGAAGGTTGGTGCTCTCGGAGAACACCGAAACACCGGCGAAATCGCGCAGCGCGTAAGGCGGATTCCGGTACAGGGCCAGGTTGATCGCGAACGCCGAGCTGTTGAAAAGAAGCGTGTAGCCGTCGGGCACCGACCTGGCGACGTACTCGTTCGCGATATTGGTGCCGGCGCCGGGCTTGTTCTCGACGATCACCTGCTGGCCGAGGAGCTCGGTCAGCTTGGCGGCGAGGAGCCGGGCGTTGATGTCGACGCCTCCTCCCGGCGTGAAACCGACCACCAGCCGCACCGGCCGGGCCGGGAACGACTGGCCCATCGCCAGGCCGGCGTGGACGATGACGAGCAGCGCGGGAAGGAAAGCTTTCAACCGCCAAATCCTAACCCACCGGGCATTACACTGGCGCCATGGAAGCCATTGAAATCCAGACGGGAAGCAAGCCTGCAGCCTCGATCATCTGGCTGCACGGGCTGGGCGCCGACGGGCACGACTTCGAGCCGATCGTGCCCGAGCTCAAGCTCGCGAAGCCGCTGCGCTTCGTGTTCCCGCACGCGCCGGCGCGCGCGGTGACGATCAACCAGGGCATGCGCATGCGCGCCTGGTACGACATCCTCCAGTTCGGCGGCGGGCCCGAAGATGAGGCCGGCATCCGGGCGTCCCAGCGCAAGATCGAAGAATTGATTGCGGAGGAAAAGGAGAAAGGCCTGCCGGCGGCAAAAATCGTGATGGCCGGGTTCTCGCAGGGCGGCGCCATCGCGCTGCAGACCGCGCTGCGCTATCCGGAGCGCCTCGCCGGCGTGCTCGCGCTGTCCACTTACCTGCCGCAGGCGGCAAGCCTGCAGAGCGAGAGAAGCTCCGCTAATCAGGGCATTCCGATCTTCATGGCGCACGGCCGCTACGACGACATCATTCCGCTGCCCCGCGCCGAGGCATCGCGCAAGCTGCTCGAGGCCGCCGGCTACCCCGTCGAGTGGCACGAGTACCCGATGCCGCATTCGGTGTGCGCCGAGGAAATCGCCGACATCGCGGCCTTTCTTGCGCGCATTGTCTGACGCAGAATAGCGCTCGATGGCAGCGGAGCTGGTTCCCGGCTACAGAATCGTGCACATGATCGGCCAGGGCGGTCAGGCGCAGGTTTACCTTGCCGAGCGCGAAGCGGACGGGCTGCGGATGGCGCTCAAGGTCCTCGACAGCAAGCTGCGCCACGACCGCGTGTTCTTCGAGCGCTTCCTTCGCGAGTACAAGCTCCTCACGGCGCTGGAGAACGAGTTCGTGGTGCGCATCTACGACCAGGGCGTCACCGGCGATCGCGCGTACATCGCCATGGAGTTCCTGCCTTCCGGCACGCTCGCCTCGCGCATCCGCGAAGGCCTCGACTCGCGCGCGGCGTTGCGCCTCGCCGCGCAGATCGCGCGCGCGCTCGATGCCATCCACAGCCAGGGCATCGTGCACCGCGACCTCAAGCCGACCAACATCCTGTTCCGCGCGAACGGCCAGCCGGTGATCGTCGATTTCGGCCTCGCTCGAGACCTCGCCGCGAGCTCCAATCTCACCGTCGCGGGCCAGCTGCTCGCCACGCCGCGCTACATGAGCCCGGAGCATTTCCTGGGACAGCGGATCGATGCCCGCTCCGATCTGTACAGCATGGGGGCGATCTTGTACGAGATGCTCGCCGGCCAGCGGATCTACGAAACGGAGACGCCGGCGAGCATGATCGACATGCACGTGAATGGGCCGGTGCCGCGCCTGCCCGAGCGCCTGGCCGGCTACCAGCCGATCATCGACCGCCTGCTGGCGAAGAAACCCGACGACCGGTTCCAGAGCGCGCGCGAGCTCTTCGCGAGCATCGCAATATGAATCCCGGCGAGCAGCAGTATCTCGACCTGCTGGAAGAGCTGCTCGAGCGCGGTGCCCGCAAGTCGGACCGCACCGGGACCGGCACGCTCTCGCTGTTCGGCCGCCAGATGCGCTTCGCGCTCGAGGAGAGCTTCCCGCTGCTCACTACCAAGAAGCTGCACCTGAAGTCGATCCTCTACGAGCTGCTGTGGTTCCTGCGCGGCGACACCAACGTGCGCTGGCTGCAGGAGCGCGGCGTGACGATCTGGGACGAATGGGCCGATGAGAACGGCGAGCTCGGCCCGGTGTACGGCTACCAGTGGCGCCATTGGCGAACGCCGCAGGGCGGGGAGATCGACCAGATCGCCGGGGTGATTGAAGGTTTGAGAAAAAAACCCGAATCCCGGCGCCACATCGTGAGCGCGTGGAACCCGGCCGACGTCGAGCGCATGGCGCTGCCGCCTTGCCACGCGTTGTTTCAGTTCTACGTCGCCGAAGGCAGGCTGTCCTGCCAGATGTACCAGCGCAGCGCCGACATGTTCCTGGGAGTGCCCTTCAACATTGCCTCCTATGCGCTGCTCACCTTGATGGTGGCGCAGGTGACAGACCTGGAGCTTGGCGAGTTCGTCCTGGCGCTGGGCGATGCGCACCTCTATCTGAACCACCTCGAGCAGGCGCGCGAGCAGCTCAGGCGCGCGCCGCGGCCGTTTCCGCGCATGCGGCTCAACCCGGAGGTGAAGGACCTCGCCGCGTTCCGCTACGAGGACTTCACGCTGCAGGGCTACGATCCCCACCCGGCGATCAGGGCGCCGATCGCTGTCTGATGCGGCATAAAAAAAAGAGGGCCCGCCTCAGGGGGATAAGGACGGGCCCAGGGGAGGAGGCGATCTTTCGATCGTCCGCTAAAAGCTTCCTTGGAGCATCAGCTGGCCCAGATAGAGCAGCCCCGCCGCGGCGAAGCTGAACACCAGCAGGTCGGAAAAGCGGTTGCGGTAGCGGGGCGAGTTCCAGCCGCGCGAAAACCACGCCAGCCCCGCGATCATGATCAGCGAGCCGAGCGAGGCTGCGCCCGCCGACAGGCTGCGCCCGAAGGCGAGCGCGACCCAGCCGTCGGGCGAGATGACTTTGTAGATGGTGCCGCCGATGCCGACGAGCACCAGCCCGACGACCACGAAGCCGATCAGGTACTGGGCAAGCGCGTAGATTTCCTGCTTGTGCTTCAGCTCGCTCAGGTTCATTTCCTCCTCGTCCTGCAACGCACGTGCCAGCTATGGAATTCGTAGTCCGAACAGAGCCTTGGCGCTGCGGATGGAACAGCATTTGTCGGGCTGTCACGACGGCGGGCAGCGCTTTCCTACGAAGGGCTTGATGCACAGGATCTTTCTCTGTCGCTCGCCAGCGACGCTCGTATCGGGTCGCCGTATTTTGACTTCGTCCAACCGCGCGGATAGGCTGCCCCGTGGAAGTCAATTAAAAACACACGGAGGGCACATGAAAACTGCTTGGGCGAGAATAATCTGCCGCTTGTTGGTGGTGCTGATGATCTGGACGCCGTACCAGGTTGCGCAGGCTGCAATGATCGGTACCGATCAGGTCGTGACGTCCTCCTCCTCGGCCGACCGCGGCGCGGTGTTGAGCTTCATCAATCGCACCGACGTGGCGGGCCAGCTGCAGGCGCTGGGCCTCGACCCGGCGAGCGCGAAAGACCGCGTGGCCGCAATGACCGACAACGAGGTGCAGTCCCTCGCCGGCAGAATCAACAGCCTGCCGGCCGGCGCGGACTCCAGCGGCGTTGTGCTGCTGATCATCGTCATCGCCGTCATCTGGTGGGTCTGGAAGCGCTAGCACGCCGCGGCCGCAAGGCCCGGAACGCCCGCTTCGCCGCGGGCGTTTTTGTTTGGGTCTGCGCCGCTCTGCTCTCCGGCTGCGCGAGCCTGTGGCCGCAGACCGCGCAGTTGCGCGAGGGCCTGCCGCCCGGGCTGCCCGAGCGGGTCGAGCTCACGCAGGTGCCCTTCTTCCCTCAGAACGAGTACCAATGCGGGCCTGCCGCTCTCGCCACGGCGCTTGCCAGCTTCGGCGTCAAGGTGACCCCGGAGGACCTCGTGCCGGAGGTGTACCTCCCCGAGCGCAAGGGCAGCCTGCAGATCGAAATGATGGCGGCCGCGCGCCGCCATGGCATGGTTTCCTACCAGCTCGCGCCGCGCTTCGAAGACGTGCTGCGCGAGCTCTCCGCCGGCAATCCGGTCATCGTGCTGCAGGACCTGGGATTCGGCGGCGGCTGGCATTACGCGGTGGCCGTCGGCTACGACTACTCGTACGGCGACCTCATCCTGCGCTCCGGAATCACCGAGCGTGAAACGCTTCCCTTCGGCATCCACGAGTTCCTCTGGAAGCGCAGCGGCTACTGGGCGATGGTGGCGGTGCCGCCGGATCGCATCCCGGCCACCGCCGATGAGTCGCGCTGGCTCGCCTCGATCGCGGCGCTCGAGCGCGCCGGCGCAGCGGCGAGCGCCCGCACCGCCTACGCGAGTTTCCTGAAGCGCTGGCCGGGAAACATCAGCGCCGCGGTCGGCCTTGCCAACGCGCATCACGCGCTCGGCGAGCTGCCGCAGGCCGAAGCGGTGCTGCGTCAGGCCGAGCGGCGCGACCCGGCGTCGGTGGTCGTGCTCAACAACCTCGCGCAGACGCTGTCGGACCAGGGGCGCAACGAGGAAGCTCTGCCTTTCATCGAGCGCGCGCTGGCGGCCGGCGGGCCGTTCGCTTCCGCCGTCCAGGAAACCAACGAGCTCATCCGCAGCCGCCTGGCGGCAAAGCGCAACTAGCTCCAGGACTTCGGGTCCAGCGCGGCAAACACGGGCGGAAGCGGGCAGTCCAGGGTCGCAGCCACCATGCGGACCAGCTCGGCTTCCGCAATTCGAAACACGCCGTCGGCGCCCGCGGCTTCCACGCACGCCTTCAGCAGGCCGGGCTTGGCAGACGGCGCGAGGTGCCGCAGCCGCTCGAGCGCGACGCCGACCGTCGCGCTGGTCATCTGCTCCGCCGCCAGGGGCGAGCGCCAGCCGAGCCCGAGCACGGCGGCGCCTTTCTCGAACGCGGCCTGCACTCCGCTGCCCGCTGCAAGCGCGACCAGCGAGACGACGACATGCGCGTCGGTAGCGACTTCCTCCATCTTTTGAAACCGCGTCGGGATCGGCTGGCCGGCGCCCTCGCGCAATCGCTGGCGCAGCAGCGTGAACAGGACCAGCTCGCGCAGCGTCACGCGCCGGTCCGACACCACGAGAGCGGCAAGATCCGCGAGGAAGCGGTCGCGCTCCTCCTGCTTCTGGCCCTTGATCGCCGGCACTGCAAGGTCGGCGAGCACCAGCATGTGCGAGCGCGCCACCGACTGCACGTACGGCTGAAGCCGGTTCGCCTGGCCGGCGAGGGCGAACATCGCGTCCTGCGCGCCCTCCGGCTGGCGCAGCGCCTCGCGCAGCGCCGGCGGCAGGTCGGCGAGCAGCCGGGCGGCAAAATCAATATTCTTCTGAATCACATTGCCGGCGTCGTCGAGGACCGCAACTTCGCGCTGTACGCCGTGGCGCGTGGCGCGGTAGTCATCGCGCAGGAAGCGCGGATGCACGCGGCGGATGCGCTCCTCGATCGGCGGGTGCGTCGAGAAGCTCCACCAGCGCGACACCGCGAGGGCGAAGAACATGTGCGAAAACTGCTCGCTGTGCAGGGCGAGCACCGCGGTGGGCGCGCGCAGGGCGAGGATCGAATCCAGCGCGCCCGCGATCGCCTCCGGGTTGCGCGTGAACTGCACGCTGGCCGCGTCGGCGAGAAACTCGCGCTGCCGCGAGATCGCGGCCTTGATCGCATCCGCGGCAAAGCTTCCCGGAAAGCCGATGAATGCGACCAGTCCGCCGAAGAGCGCGCTGATGGCATCGGGACTGCTCTCTTCCCTCGGCACGCCCTTGGCTTGCCAGGCGGCGCGATACACCAGCTTCTCGCCCTGCGTGCTGAAACAGGTCAGTCCGGCCAGGATGCCGACCAGCCGCAGGTTGAGCGCCATGTCTCCATTGAGGATGTGGCTGAACTCGTGTCCCATGACGCCCTGCAGCTCCTCGCGCGAGAGCTGCTGCAACGCCCCGTGGGTGACGATGATCACCGCCTGGTGGGGCGTGTGCCCGGCGACCAGGGTATTGATCGCGTTCTCGCGCTCGAGGAGGTAAACCGGTGGCACGCCGATGCCCGAAGCGATCGCCATTTCCTCGACTACGTTGAGCAGCCGCCGCTCCATCGGGCTGCATTTCCAGGGATCGACATAGCGTGCGCCGAGCAGCTCGGCGACCGCCTCGCCGCCTTCGCTCAGCTGCCAGATGCGGTAGGCCGAGACCGCGAGGATGCAGCCGCCGACGAGGGCGGCGATGGCGACGTAGATCTGCAGCGGGGGCCGGAACAGCGCGGCGACAGCGCAGAAGCTCGCCACCACGGACACAACAGCCAGCGCGTACCAAAGCACGAGCCAGCGCGTAGTACGGCGCGCCTGCTCCTGCCGCTCGAAGAAGTCCAAGCTAGCTGAACGAGACTTTCGGCACCCGGCGCTCGCCCGCCGACTCGGTCGCCTGCAGGAGCTCCGCGGCGGAGAAGCCGAACGCGCCGGCGAGCAGGTTATCCGGGAAGGATTCGCGGCGCGTGTTGTATTCCATCACCGAGTCGTTGTAGGCCTGGCGCGCGAAGGCGATGCGGTTCTCGGTGCTGGTCAGCTCCTCCTGCAGGCCGAGCACGTTCTGGTTGGCCTTCTGATCCGGATAGGATTCGAACACCGCGAGCAGCCGGCCGAGCGCGCCGCCCAGCACGCCTTCGGCCTGCGCCAGGCCCTGCATCGCCGCGGCGTCGCCGGGTGCCGCCGCGGCGCGCTGCGCGGCGCTCACCGCGTCGCCGCGCGCCCTGGTGACCGCCTCGAGCGTCTGGCGCTCGTGCTGCAGGTAGCCCTTCACCGACTCGACCAGGTTCGGGATCAGGTCGTAGCGGCGCTTGAGCTGCACGTCGATCTGCGAGAACGCATTCTTGAAACGGTTGCGCAGGACGACCAGCCGGTTGTAAACCGCGATCGCGAACAGCACCAGCGCGATCACCACCGCCGCCGCGATCCAGCCCCCTGTGCTCATGGTCGTTCCTCCCGGTGGCCTACTATAGCGCATGCGTGCCGCCCTCTGCCGTGTGCTGCGCGCCGAGCCGCACGAGCTGAGCGCGCTGGCGTGGGCTTTCGCGTACTTTTTCCTGCTGCTTTGCAGCTACTATCTCCTGCGGCCGGTGCGCGACGCGCTGGCGGTCGAGGCCGGCACCGAAAAGCTGCAGTGGCTGTTCACCGGCACGTTTGCCGCGATGCTGGCCCTGGTGCCGGCCTTCGGCTGGCTGTGCGCGCGCCTCTCTCGCGCTCGGCTCCTTCCCGTGGTGTATGCCTTCTTCGCGCTGAACCTGCTGCTGTTCAGCGTCAGGCTCGATGCCGCGCTGTTCTTCATCTGGCTGAGCGTCTTCAACCTGTTCGTGGTGTCGGTGTTCTGGAGCTTCATGTCCGACCTGTTCAGCACAGCGCAGGCCGCGCGCCTCTACGGCAGCATCGCCGCGGGCGGCAGCTGCGGCGCCATCGCCGGCCCATTGATCGCCGCCAGCACGGTATCCAAGGTGGGACTCACCGGTCTG
>DATILQ010000204.1:0-14732 GCA_035476235.1 Burkholderiales bacterium | reverse complement strand
CGATGCGCGCCGGCCTGCTCACGCCCTAGTCTGCAGCGGCGCCGCGCGCTCGGCGCCGGTCACGGGGAGCACGGCGCGCACCGTAGCGCCCTCCCCCGCCGCGCCCGAGATCGCGAAGCTGCCGCCGAGCGCCTGCACGCGCTCGCGCATCCCCGCCACCCCGAAGCGACCGTTCTCCTGCGCGGCCGCCTGCCCGAATCCCCTGCCGTCGTCCCGGACGCACACCACGAGCGCGTCTTCGAAGCGCGCCGCCGGCTCGCGCGCCACCGAGATGTGCGCGCAGCTCGCCTCGGCATGCCGCACCACGTTGGTCAAGGCTTCCTGCACCAGGCGATAAACGGTGATGTTGAGCGCTTCGCCCAGCCCATCGAGCTCGCCTGAAAGCGCGAGCTCCCAGCGCACCTGCGGGTGGCGCTTCGACCATCCCGCTACCGCGTCACGCAGCGTCTCGGCCAGCCCCAGGTGATCGAGCCCGCTCGGCCGCAGCCTGCGGATGATGCCGTGGACGATGTCGTAGATGCGGGAGGCCACCGACACGATCGTGGTGGCGTTGTCCCGGATGTCGGGCTTCGCTTCGCCGGCGCGGCTCGCGATCGCGGTGCCGATGGTCTTGATCGCGGTGACGTATTGGGCGAGCTCGTCGTGCAACTCGCGCGCGATCGCGCGGCGCTCGCCCTCGAGCTGGGAGTGGATGAGCGCCGTCAGCCTGCGGTTCTGCTCCAGCTCGTGCTCGGCCGCCTGCATGCGCTTGTACCCGGTGATGTCCCGCAGGCTGCAGATTTCCCCGATCACGCGGTCGCTCGCCGGGTCGACCAGAGGCGCGGCCGACAGCGCCACATCCACCACCCGCCCGCTCTTCGCCAGGCGCTGCGTCTCGAGCAGCTCGAGCGGCGCGCGCCGTTCGATGGACTCGAGCTGCGCGCGCAGCTCGTCGTGCCGGTGCGCCGGCGCGATCAGCGTCGCTGGGCTGCCGACGAGCTCGTGCTGCGCGTAGCCGAGCAGCCGCTCCGCCGCGGCGTTGCAGTACGTGATCCGTCCCGTCAGGTCGCGAATGATGAGCGCATCGCTCGACTGCTGCGCGACCAGCGCGAGCTGCCGGTTCTGCGCCAGGCTTTCCTCGAGCGCCTGCGCCATGCGATTGAAGCCGAGGCTGATCGCCGCGAACTCGGCGGGCCTGAACGCCGGCAGCCGCACATGAAAGCGGCCGCGCGTCAGCTCGGAGAGCCCGTCGAGGATCTGCGGCAGCGGCCTGAGCGCGCGATGGAGCAGCCAGAACACCGCGACGTTGACGAGCACCAGGAAGGCAAGCGCCAGCAGCGCGAAGCGCTTTAGGTCGTCCCAGGCCTCGAAGATGGAACGCGATGCATCGGGCGTCACCACGATCGTGCCGCCGGGCAGCTTGAGCCGCGCCGCGGCGACCTCCGGCCGCAGCAGCCGGCCGAACCACTCCGGCACCCACCCGCCGGACCGGTAGGTCGCAGGCGGCGACTGGTAGAGGAGCGCTCCGCTCTCGTCGTAGAAGCGGATGTCGTTGGAGCGCACCCGGCCAACGCGCCGCAGCAACGCGAGTAGGGCCTCGGTGCGCTGCGCCGGGCCGGGCTCAAGATAGACGCCCGCGACCACGGTCTCGATGAGCTGCACGGCGACGCGCGTGGTCGATTCGATCTCCTCGCGCACCGAGCTGCGCAGGTCGTTCACGATGACCTCCACCATCGCTGCCGTGAACGCCACCGTCACCAGCGTGATCACGAGGTTGATGCGCACGCGCAGGCTCATCGCGCCCCTACCTTACAGCACCCGGCGCAGGTCGTCCGAGGCGCCGCGCAGCGCCTGCGCCATCGCCGGCTCCACGGCCGAATGGCCGCCGTGCTCGATGAGGCGCAGCTCGGCGCGCGGCAGCCGCTCGGCCAGCTCCACCGCGGCGTGCGGCGGGCACACCCGGTCGCGCTGACCCTGGACGATCAGCACCGGCGTCTCGCCAAGGCGGCTCAGGCTCGAGACGAGCTCTCCCGGCTCCAGAAAGCAGTCGTGCACAAGGTAGTGCAGCTGAACGCGGGCCCGCGCCAGAGCGGCAGCCGGATCCGTCGCACCGGCGGCACGCCCCACATCCAGGCTCATGACGGCCTCTTCATAGCCGACCCAGCGCTGCGCGGCCGCGCGCGCCGCCGCCTCGTCACGCTGGTTGACGAGCCGATGATAGCGCGCGAGCACGTCGCCCCCTTCGCCCAGCCCGCTCAGATACCGGTCGACCTCGGCGCGGCTGCCGAGGAACACGCCGCGCAACACCATTGCCGCGACGCGCTGCGGATGCGCCGCGGCGTAAGCGAGCGCGAGCGTGGCGCCCCAGGAGCCGCCGAAGAGCATCACGCGCTCGAGCCCAAGACGACCGCGCAGCGCCTCGATGTCCTCGACCAGATGCCGGGTGGTGTTCTCCTCGGTGCAGCCGAGCGGGACCGAGCGCCCGCAGCCGCGCTGGTCGGAGAGGACGATGCGATAAAACTGCGGATCGAAGAACCGCCGATGCAGCGGCTGCGCATGGCTCCCCGGACCGCCGTGGAGAAAGATCGCCGGGAAGCCACCCGGATTACCGCACTGCTCGAAATGGATGGCATGTCCGCCACCCACCGGTAGCTGCTGCTGCGCAAAAGGCTCGAGCGCAGGATAGAGAGTCGATTCGGCGGTGTTCAAGCTCGTCCATTATCGGCCGCTATCTCATGAAATTCATGAGCTCGATTTCCTGATTTCGCGGTGGTCGCCCGGCCGCAGTTTCCCGACACTACCGATGGAACAAGGAGGTAAGCATGTGGACCAAGCCTGAGTACACCGAGATGCGTTTCGGCTTCGAGGTGACGATGTACATCGCCAACCGCTAAACGCGGCCGGCGTCAGACGAGAGCCCCGACGAGGGGCTTTCGTTTTTTAAGGCCGCGCCAACATGCACATTCGCGTGCTCGGCTCCGCGGCAGGAGGCGGGTTCCCGCAGTGGAACTGCAACTGTCGCAACTGCGACGGCGTGCGCAAAGGCACGCTCCGCGCGCGGCCGCGCACGCAATCGTCGATCGCGGTCTCGGCTGACGGCAGCGACTGGACGCTGTTCAACGCCTCGCCCGACCTGTTGACGCAGTTTCGGGCGTTTCCGGACCTGCAGCCGGCGCGGGCGGTGCGCGACACCGCGGTGCGCGCGATCGTCCTGATCGACGCCCAGATCGACCATACCGCGGGGCTTCTGATGCTGCGCGAGGGAGAACGACTCGCGGTCTATTGCACGGTGCAGGTGCGCGAAGACCTGACCCGCGGCAATCCGCTGTTCAGCATCCTCGATCACTTCTGCGGCGTCGACTGGCATCCGATCGCGCCCGACCCGGACGCCACGTTCTCGGTCGCGGGCGCCCCGGCGCTGTCGTTCACCGCGGTGCCGCTCAAGAGCAAGCCGCCGCCCTACTCCCCGCACCGCAACGAGCCGCGCGCGGGCGACAACATCGGCGTGCGCATCGTCGACGGGCGTAGCCGCCGGGTGCTGTTCTACGCTCCCGGGCTGGGCGAGATCGAGCCGCACTTGAGGCCGTTTCTCGCCGGGGCCGACTGCCTGATGCTCGACGGCACGTTCTGGACCGACGACGAGCTGATCCGGCTCGGGGTCTCGACCAAGAGAGCGCGCGACATGGGCCACCTGCCGCAGAGCGGGCCCGGAGGCATGCTCGAAGCGCTGAAGCCGCTGCGGGCCCGCAAGATCCTCATTCACATCAACAACACCAATCCGATTTTGGACGAGGATGGCCCGGAGCGCGCCGCGCTCGACGCCGCCTCCGTCGAGGTGGCGTACGACGGAATGCAAGTCGAACTTTGAACCCGTGGAGCAAAGCCGAATTCGAAGAGAAGCTGCGCGCCAAGGGCGAGCGCTACCACATCCATCATCCCTTCCACGTCGCCATGAACAGCGGCCGCTGCACCAAGGCGCAGGTGCAGGGCTGGGTGTTGAACCGCTTCTATTACCAGGTCAGCATCCCCGTCAAGGACGCGGCAATCCTCGCCAACATGCCCGACCGCGAGCAGCGCCGGCGATGGATCCAGCGCATCCTCGACCACGACGGCACGCACGGAAGCGAGGGCGGCATCGAGGCGTGGCTGCGCCTGGGCGAGGCCGTCGGCCTCGAGCGCGAGGCGGTCGTCTCGCTCAGGCATGTGCTGCCGGGCGTGCGCTTTGCCGTCGATGCATACGTCGACTTCGCGCGCCGCGCGCCCTGGCAGCAGGCGGTGTGCGCATCGCTGACCGAGCTCTTCGCGCCCGCTATCCACAAGGAGAGGCTCGCCAACTGGCCGCAGCACTACCCCTGGATCGAGGCCTCGGGCTACGCGTACTTCCGTCAGCGCCTGGGCGAAGCGCGCCGCGACGTCGAGCATGGACTCGAGGTGACGCTCGAGCATTTCCGTACCCGCGACGAACAGCAGCGTGCGCTCGATATCCTGCAGTTCAAGCTCGACGTGCTGTGGAGCATGTTAGACGCCATGCAGATCGCCTACGGCATCGGCGATGAATGAAGATTCGGTGCTCGAGCTCGCGCGCCACTACCGCTTCCAGTGGGAGCAGGCACAGCAGGCCTACGTGCTGCTCTATCCCGAAGGCATGGTGAAGCTCGGCACGAGCGCGGGCGAGATCTTGAAGCGCGTCGACGGCATCTCGCCGGTGTCGGCGATCGTTGCAGACCTCGAGCGCGCCTTTCCTGGCGCCGACCTGCGCCGCGACGTGACCGAGTTTCTCGCGCATGCCAGCGAAAGGGGATGGATCCGTGTCAAGCCAGCCTAATCAACCACTATGGCCGCCGCTGTGGCTGCTCGCGGAGCTGACCTACCGCTGTCCGCTGCACTGCGTGTATTGCTCCAACCCGGTCGACTACACGGCTTACGGGGAGGAGCTCACCACCGAGGAGTGGGTCCGCGTGTTGCGCGAAGGACGCCAGCTGGGGGCCACGCAGCTCGGATTCTCGGGAGGGGAGCCGCTCGTGCGCGACGACCTGGAGGTGCTGGTCGCCGAAGCGCGCAGGCTGGGTTACTACTCCAATCTCATCACCTCGGGCGTCGGGCTCAACGAGCGGCGCATCGCAGCGCTCAAGGAAGGCGGCCTGGACCATATCCAGGTGTCGTTCCAGGACTCGACGCGCGAGATGAACGACTTTCTCTCGAGCACGCGCACCTTCGATCTCAAGCGGCGGATCGCGAAGCTGGTGAAACAGTACGACTATCCGATGGTGCTCAACGTCGTGCTGCACCGGCTCAATATCGACCATGTCGGGCAGATCCTCGAGCTGGCGGCCGAGCTCGAAGCCGAGTACGTCGAGCTGGCGAACACTCAGTACTACGGCTGGGCCTACCTCAATCGCGACCTTCTGCTGCCGAGCCGGGAGCAGCTCGAGCGCGCGGAAGAGGTCACCAACAGGTTCCGCGAGCGCGTCGGCAACAGGATGAAGATCTATTTCGTCGTGCCCGATTACTACGAGAACCGGCCCAAGGCATGCATGAACGGGTGGGGCTCGGTGTTTCTCAATCTGACCGCGGATGGCCTGGCGCTCCCCTGCCACGAGGCGCGCATGCTGCCGGGCCTGGACTTCCCCAGCGTGCGCGAGCACGACTTGCGCTGGATCTGGCATGACTCGCCCGCCTTCAACCGCTATCGGGGCGACGAGTGGATGAAGGAGCCTTGCCGCAGCTGCCCCGAGAAGGCGAAGGACTACGGCGGCTGCCGCTGCCAGGCCTATCTGCTCACCGGGGATGCGGCCCTCGCCGATCCGGTGTGCGACAAGTCGCCGCATCACGCGCTCATCACCCTGGCCGTCGAGCGCGCGCACCAGAAGAACATTTCCGTTGCGGCGCAGCCGGTGCTCCTGTATCGCGACGACAAGAACTCCCGGGCGCTGTCACGCAAGACCCCCATCGCGTGAACGCTCCCCGGGCCGCCGGCGTCGACACGCGCGCAGCGATCCGCGCCACCGGCCTCGGGAAGCGCTACGCCGATCTTCTCGCCGTCGACGGGCTCGACATCGAGATCTCTTCCGGAGAATTCTTCGGTCTCCTCGGACCGAACGGTTCGGGCAAGACGACCACCCTTCACATGCTCGCGACGCTGATCCGGCCGAGCACTGGCTCGGCGACGGTCGCCGGCTTCGACGTGGTGCGCGAACCGGTGAGCGTGCGCGCGGCGATCGGCCTGGTGTTCCAGGAATCCGCGCTCGACCGCACGCTCAGCGTCGCGGAGAATCTGCGCTTCGCCGGCCTGCTCCACGATCTTCCGCTGCGGGTGATCGGCGAGCGGCAGAGGGAGCTGCTGGAGCTCTTCGGCCTGGCGGACAGACGCGATTCGCCGGTCGCGGCTTTGTCGGGCGGCATGCGCCGCGCGCTCGATATCGTCCGCGGGGTCCTGCACGAGCCCCGCGTCCTGTTCCTCGACGAGCCGACGATCGGCCTCGATCTGCCGAACCGCCGCCGCATCTGGCGCTTCATCGAGCGGCTGCGCGCGAGGACCGGCATGACGGTGCTCCTCACCACGCACTACCTGGAAGAGGCCGACGGCTGCGACCGCGTCGCGTTCATCCGCCAGGGCCGGCTCGTGGAATCCGGCGCGCCGCGGACCTGGGTGGAGCGGCTGGGGCGGCACATGCTGGAGGTCGAGGGGCCCGCTCTCGACGGCCTGGCCGCAGCGCTCGAGGCGAAGCTCGGAGCCGGGTTGCGCGAGGGCGACGTAGCGTACTTCCGCTGTCGCGACGAGGACGTCGCGGCGATTGCCCGGCTGCAGGCCGAGATGGGCTCGAGGGCTTCGGCCTGGCGCGTTCGGCGTCCGAATCTGAACGACGTCTTCCTGTGGGTCGCCGCCGGAAAGGCGCTGGACTGATGCGAATCCGTCCAGTCTATGCGGTGCTGGAGCGCGAGATCGTGCGCATGGTGCGACAGCGCACGCGGCTCGTCGCAGCGATGGTGCGGCCGCTCATCTGGCTGCTCGTGATCGGCGGCGGATTCGCGGCATTCATCGGCGAGGCGCGCGGCGTCGACTACAAGAGCTTTCTCGTCCCCGGCGTGCTCGGGATGACGATGCTCTTCGGGGCCATGCTCGCCGCGCTGAGCACCGTGTACGACAAGGAATCCGGCGTGATGCGCATGATGCTCATCGCGCCCATGCCGCACGCCTGGATCGTGATCGCCAAGGTGGTCTCGGCTGCCGCGGCCGCGCTGCTGCAGGCGATCCTTCTGCTCGTGCTGCTCGTGGCCCTGGGCTATGCCGGACGCGGCACCGAGTGGGGGCTGCTCGCGGCTGCGCTCGCCGCGACTTCGCTCGCCTGCGCCGGGATCGGCATGCTGACGGCGGCGTTCTCGCGCAGCCTGGACAATTTCGCCGGGATCATGAACTTCGTGATCTTCCCGGTGTTCTTCTTGAGCGGCTCGCTCTACCCGGTGCGCGATTTGCCGCCCGCGCTCGGCTGGATCGCCACCGCGAATCCGTACACCTACGGAGTCGACCTGCTCAAGCACGCGCTGCTGCCCGGCGCGGGGAGCGCAGATTTCGGCATTGGGCTCGACCTCGCGGTGCTCGGGCTCGCCACTGCCGTTACGGTGGCCGTCGCGAGCTGGCGCTTCTCGCGCGAATCCGCCTACGAGCCGATGATCCACGTGCTCGCGAACCGCGCGCAATGAACCGGCGTCGCTTTCTGGGTGCCGGGCTGGCTTCCGCCGTCGGAGCGTGTGGCATGCCTTTGAAAGACAGTGCCGCAGCGCCGCCGCGGGTCGCGCTCGCGGACGTGCGACGTCTCGTCGTCGAACGTGCCGACCCCATCGCCGGGCGTTGCCGGTACGTGGCAGACCTCGGGGCGCGGCAAGTCCCGCAGCCGATCCTCTTGGCGCGCCGCGGCGAGGTCTTCGATGGCGTGATCGAGAACGCCCTGCCGCAGCCCACCACCGTGCACTTCCACGGGCTGACGCTGCCGGAAGCTGCGGACGGCGCCGGCTTCGATGCGATCGCGCCAGGCGCGCGCAAACGCGTGCGCTTCGAAGTGAGGAATCGCTCCGGGCTGTACTGGTTCCATCCCCATCCGCACGGCTTCACCGCCGAGCAGGTCTACGGCGGACTCACCGGCCTGCTGGTGGTGAGCGACGAGGACGACGACGCGCTCGATGCGGCGCTCGCCCTTGCGCCGGGAAATCGGCTCGCGCTCGCCGTCGCCGAGGCTCGCGTCGCCGGCGGCGCGATGCGCCCCTACGCGCCGAGCGTCGAGGACTGCCTGCATGGCTGGCTCGGCAACCGCGCGCTCGTCAACGGCCAGCTCGATGCGCGGTGGAGCGTCAGCCCCGGCTGGGTGCGGCTCCAGATCCTGAATGCGTGCAATGCACGCGGGTTGCTGGTTGCGTTCCGTGAGGGTGAAACGCTCGCCCCGTTCCACCTCCTCGGCACGGACGGCGGCTTTCTCGCCGCGCCCCGCGAGCTCGACCGTGTGTTCCTTTATACGGGCGAGCGCGTCGATATCGCCATCGATCCCGGCGGGCGGCGCGCGCTCGCGGCGGTGAGCCTCGGGTTCGACCCGCGCCATCACACGCAGGGCGCCGCGCCGCGCCACCGCCATCCTGCGCGCGAGCGCTATGCGCCGCTCGCGGCCGGGAGCGTCTGCGAAAACGCGCCAGGCAGCGAACCGCAGGATCGCCTGGCCGACGGCGCGGAGCTGCCGCTCTTCGCGTTGCGCGTCGACGGTACTTCGATGCGCGCGCCGCCGCCGCCCTCGCGGCTCTCGGCGCTCGCGGAGCCAGCCGCTGGACCGGAGGCAACGACGCGGCGCATGCGGCTCGACTTCGACGAAGGCGCCGGATTCCTGATCGACCAGACCCCCTATCGGGTCGACGAGACCGCGTTCAGCGTGAGTCGCGGCACGCGCGAAGTCTGGGAGATCAAGAACAGCCCGATCTCGATGCCCCATCCCATGCACCTGCACGGCTTCGGCTTCCGGGTGCTGCGCCGGCAGGGAACCTACGGCGACGCGCGCCGGCTCGCGACCGAGCCGGGCGGACGCCTCGCCACCGACCTCGGCGTGAAGGACACCGTGGTGCTGTGGCCGAACGAGACGCTGTGGCTGGCGATGGACTTCGCGCTGCCGCAAGGGGCCGCGTTCCGCGGCGCCCAGCGCTTCATGTTCCACTGCCACAATCTGGAGCACGAGGACGGCATGATGATGCGCAATTTCACGGTGATTTGAGGAGAGGGCTGCAATGACCGCACGCATCAGTGTTTTTTTCATTCTTGCATCGATGGCGGCCTTCGCCGACGCGGGCCTGGCCCTCGTGGGCAACGAGAACGGCGGCACGATCTCGCTGATCGACACTGCGCGCGACGAGGTGGTGGGCGAGATCAAGACCGGCGGCAAGCCGCGCGGCATGGCGATCCACGCCGCGCGCAAGCTGGCCTACGTCTCGGACCAGCCGAACAACGCGCTGCTGGTGATCGACCTCGACAAGCTCGTCGTGGCGAAGAAGATCGACCTCGGCGAGTCTCCCGAGGGCGTCTACCTCTCGCCCGACGGCAGGCTCGTCGCCGCCGCGGTCGAGCTCACCCACAGCGTCGCCTTCATCGACACCGCGAGCGATACGGTCGCCTTTCGAGTCAAGATCCTGGGCGACAACCCGGAGCACGCCGTGTTCTCGCCCGACGCTCGCTTCGTCTACGTCAGCGCCGAGGAGGACGACAAGCTCGAGGTCATCGACGTCGCGGCGCGCAAGCTCGTCGCGCAGCTCAAGGTGGGAAACCGGCCGCGCGGCATCGCCTTCACGCCCGACGGCGCCAAGGCGTACGTCGCCTGCGAGAGGGCCAACACCGTGTACGTGCTCGACGCGCGCCAGCACAGGATCCTGCGCACCATCAAGGCAGGCCTGCGCTCCAACGGCCTGGCGATGCACCCGGACGGCAAGCGCCTGTACCTGACCAATGGCGGCGACGGCAACGTAATGGTGATCGACACCGCCACCGACCAGGTTGTCGCGACGATCCCGGTCGGCCAGCGGCCGTGGAACATGGCGCTGACCCGCGACGGCGCTAAGCTCTACGTCGCGAACGGCAGATCGGACAGCGTGTCGGTCATCGATACGGCGAAGAACGCCCGCATCAAGGACATCCCGGTCGGCAAGACCCCCTGGGGCGTCAGCATCTTCGAGTAAGAAAATCGGGGTCAGAGCCCGATTTCACTGGGCCTGGATACCGGCCTCTTTGACGACTTTTCCCCAGGTCTGGTATTCGCGCGCGATGTAGCGCGCCAGCTCGTCGGGGGTGCCGGGTTGCGCCTCGACGCCCTGCCTGTCGAATGCCGCCTGCACCTCCGGCGCGACGAGCGCCTTGATGAGCTCGCGGTTAAGGCGATCGACGAGGTCTTTCGGCAGCCGCGCCGGGCCGAGGTAGGCATACCAGTTGAGCGCCTCGTAGCCGGGATAGCCGGACTCGGCGACCGTCGGCACATCGGGCATCAAGGCCGCGCGCTTCGACCCGGTGGTGGCGATCGGGCGCGCCTTGCCGGCCTTGATCTGCGCGATCGACGACACCGGGGTGGCGAAGAACGACGCCACCTGCCCGCCGAGAAAGCCCTGCATCGCCGGGCCGCCGCCTTTGTACGGGACGTGCACAATGTCGATCTGCGCCATCATTTTCAGGAGCTCGCCGGCGAGATGGCCCGCGCCGCCGATGCCCGAGGAGGCGTAGGTCACCGTCGCCGGCTTTTCGCGCGCGAGCTTCACGTAGTCGGCGAGCGAGCTCACCGCGAGCGACGGCTGGACCACGAGGACGTTGGCGAACACCACCGCCATGGTGATCGGCGCGAGATCGCGCAGCGGGTCGTAGGGCGTCTTGATCAGGTGCGGATTCACGGCGAGCGCGCCGACGTTCGCCAGCACGACGGTGTAGCCGTCGGGCGTGCTCTTCGCGACGTAGTCGACGGCGATGTTGCCGCCCGCGCCCGCGCGGTTCTCGACCAGCACCTGCTGCCCGAGGTTCTCGCCCAGCGTCTTGGCGACGATCCGCGCCACGGTGTCGGTGCCGCCGCCCGGCTCGAAGCCGACCACCATCGTGACCGGCTTGCTCGGAAAGCTGCCTTGCGCGAAGGCGGCCGCTGCAAACAGGACTGCGCAGCAGGTTGAGACAAGCCTCATGTCAGCTTCCCTTGAAGATCGCTTTCCTCTTTTCCATGAAGGCCTTTCTGCCCTCGGCGTAGTCCTCGCTCTCGAAGCATTCCTTGACCCAGGACTTGCATAGCGCCGCATCGTAGTCGTGCTTCAGGATTTCCCGGATGATGCGCTTCGCGGCGCGCAGGGTGAGCGGCGCGTTGGCGGCGATCTGGGCGCAGTATTCCCGGGTGAATCTTTCCAGGTCCGCAACCGGGACCACGTGGTGGACGAGCCCCATGTCCTTCGCCTCCTGCGCGCTGAACTGCCGGGCGGTGAGCATGATCTCGCGCGCGTAGGGCGCGCCGACCGTGTCGACGAGGTTCTTCATCGACGAGGCGCGGTAGCCCAGGCCCATCTTCGCCGCCGGGATGCCGAAGCGCGCGTCGTCGCCGGCGATCCTGAGGTCGCAGACGTTGGCGATGTTGACGCCGGCGCCCAGGCAGTAGCCGCGGATCATGGCGAGCACCGGCTTGTCGAGCGTCTGCAGCCGCGCTTGCGCGGTCTCGGCGATCTCCTCGTAGCGCTGCACCGCCTCCTGGCTGGAGCGCTGGTTCTCGAACTGCGAGATGTCGGCGCCGGCGACGAACGCCTTGTCGCCCGCCCCGGCGAGCACGACGACCCGCACTTCCTGATCAGATTCAAATTTTGCAAGAACGGAGGGGATGGCCTCCCACATGTCGGTCGAGACCGCGTTGCGGCGCTCCGGATTGTTGAAGATCAGCCAGCCGACGGCGCCTTCCTTCTTCGCAATGATGCGCTCAGTCATCAGACCACTCCTCGCTCGCGCAGGCGCGCGATCTCGCCGGGGGCATAGTTCAGCTCCTTCAGGATCTCGTCGGTATGCTGGCCGAGCTCGGGAGCCGGCGTCTTCACCGCGGCCGGAGTACGAGACAGCTTCACCGCCTGGCCCAGCACGTTGAAGCGGCCGAGCTTCGGATGCTCGACCGCGGCGGCGATGCCGAGGTGCTGTACTTGCGGATCGGCGAACACCTGGTCGACGCGGTAGATCGGGCCGCAGGGAACCCCGCTGCGGTTCAGCTCCGCCACCCATTCCTCGCTTGTGCGGGTGGCAAAGCTTTCATTGAGGATCGCGTTCAACCGGGCGCGGTTCGCCGCGCGCCGCTCGTTGTCCTTGAATTCGTCGCGTGCGATCAGGTCTTCGCGGCCGATGAGGTTGCACAGGCGCTTCCACATGCCTTCGCCCGAAGCCGCGACGTTGATGTAGCCGTCGGCGGTCTTGTAGGCCGAGGTCGGCATGCTGGTCGGGTGGTCGTTGCCGACCTGCGGCGGGACTTCGCCTTTCATCAGGTAGCGCGCCGCCTGGAAGTCGAGCAGCGCGATGCCCGCCTGCAGCAGCGAGGATTGCACCCACTGCCCGCGGCCGGAGGCTTCACGCTCCAGGAGCGCGGTCATGACGCCGAGCGCCGCGAACAGGCCCGCCGCCATGTCGGCGATCGCGGCGCCGGTGCGCACCGGCCCCTGCCCGGGGAGCCCGGTGACCGACATGAGGCCGCTCATGCCCTGCGCTACCTGGTCGAAGCCCGGCCGGTCGCGGTAGGGCCCGTCCTGCCCGAAGCCGGAAATGCTGGCGAGAATGATGCGCGGGTTGATTCTCTCGAGCGACTGGTAGTCGATCCCGAGGCGGTCCTTCACGTCCGGGCGGTAATTCTCGACCACCACGTCCGCCGTCTTCACCAGCCGGGCTAATACTTCGCGCGCCTCCGGGAGCTTCAGGTTGAGGGTCATCGCGCGCTTGTTGCGGTGCAGGTTCTGCATGTCCGGGCCTTCGCGTGGCCCGCCCATGGCTTCATTCGGGTCGACCCCGGGAGGCGACTCGATCTTGATGACGTCGGCGCCGAAGTCCGCGAACTGCTTGACGCAGGTGGGGCCCGCGCGCACGCGGGACAGGTCTAGAATGCGCAAGCGCGACAGCGCGGAGGAGGCGGCGATCTTCGGCATGTGGAATATTTTAGCCGCCCCGGTGTTTTTTCCATGTCACCAAGGAGCGCTCATGATGAAAAGCAATATCAAAACACTGTTGACAGTCCTGGCCACGGTAGCGCTCGCTGCATGCGCGAACGTTCAGAACATGATGCCCGACTGGATGCCGGGCAGCGGCGCGACGCGCGTGACGCTGAGCGGCGCCAACGAAGTCCCTCCCGTAACGACCTCGGGTTCCGGCAGCGGCAGCTTCCGCGTCGGCCAGGACGGCGCCGTGAGCGGCAGCGTCACCACGACCGGCGTGTCCGGCACCGCGGCGCACATCCACCAGGGCGCAAAGGGGCAGAACGGCCCGGTGATCGTCCCGCTCACCAAGAACGGCGACACGTACATCGCGCCCGCCGCAGCCAAGTTCACTGCCGCGCAGCTGCAGGCGTTCAAGGCCGGCAACACGTACGTCAACGTCCACACCAGCCAGAACAAGGGCGGCGAAGTCCGGGGCCAGCTCGAGCCCTGAGATCCTATTCCAGCTTCAGGTTTGCCTTCTTCACCACCCCGCGCCACTTCTCGATCTCGGCGTGGAAGAAGCGCCTGAAGCTGGCCTGGTTGTCCTCGAACAGGCTCGCGCCCGCGCCCTCCAGCCTCTGACGCGTCTCCGGTAGCGCGAGCACGTGCTGGATGTCGGCCGCGATGCGCGCGCCGAGCTCGGGCGCGATCGTCGCGGGCGCGAAGAACCCCTGCCACAGCGTCGCTTCGTAGTCGGGCAGGCCCTGCTCGGCGATCGTCGGCACCTCGGGCGCGTTGGCGAAGCGCTGCTTGCTCGTCACGCCGAGCGCCCGCGCCCGGCCCGACTTGGAAAGCGGCAGCCCGACCGGCATGCCGGCGAAGTAATACGCGATGCGGCCCGCCATGAGGTCGGTGGCGGCCGGCGCGCCGCCCTTGTAGGGCACATGCACCGCCTGGATGCCCGCCATCAGGTTGAACAGCTCGCCGCACAGGTGATCGGAGTTGCCGACTCCCGACGACGCGAAGGCGAGCTTGCCCGGCTCGGCGCGCGCGCGCGCGATCAGCTCCTGCACGCTTTTCGCCGGGAAATCCGGCGCGACGATGAGGATGTGCGGCGTGGAGGCGACCGGCGCCAGCGGCACCAGGTCGACTTCGGCGCGATACGGCAGGTTCGGCAGCGCCGCCGCGCTGATCGCCAGCCCGTTCTGCGCGAAGAGCAGCGTGTAGCCGTCGCCCGGCGAATGCGCAGTCGCGTCGGCCGCGAGGTTGCCTGCCGCGCCGGCGCGCGTCTCGACGTACACGTTCTGCTTCCAGTAGGCGCCGAGCCGGTCGGCCATCACGCGCCCGACGATGTCGGTCGAGCTTCCTGCCGCGTAGCCGACGAAAACCCGCACCGGCTTGCCGGGATACTGCGCGTGGGTACCGAAAGAAAGAAACCAGGCCAATAAGATGATCGCTCTCATAGTTGGGAGAACATTCTCTTGCCCGCAACGGGCATGTCGGCAGTGAGAATCTCGCCGTTCAGCGAGTCGGTGATGTAAAGCGTCTTTCCTCTGAAAGCGATGTTCGTCATCAGGCGATGCTCGTCGCCGGCGTGCGCAAGATGG
>DATILQ010000203.1:0-18591 GCA_035476235.1 Burkholderiales bacterium | reverse complement strand
CGCGGCTACAACATCGAGTCGCTCACCGTGGCGCCGACCGAGGACGCCTCGATGTCGCGCATGACCATCGTCACCACCGGCTCCGAGGACGTCGTCGAGCAGATCACCAAGCAGCTCAACAAGCTGATCGAGGTGGTGAAGGTGGTCGATCTGTCCGAGGCCGAGCACATCGAGCGCGAGCTGATGCTGATCAAGGTACGCGCCGGCCAGAAGGAGCGCGAGGACATGAAGCGCATGGCCGACATCTTCAGGGGCCGCATCATCGACGTCTCGGACAACACCTACACCATCGAGCTGACCGGCGACGGCCGCAAGCTCGACGCGTTCATCCAGGCGCTCGACCCGGGCAGCATCATGGAAACGGTGCGCACCGGAACGAGCGGAATAGGACGCGGCAACCGGGTTTTGCGAGTCTAGGACGGAAAATCAGATGAAAGTCTATTACGACAAGGACGCCGACCTGTCGCTCGTCAAGGGCAAGAAGGTCACCATCCTCGGTTACGGCTCGCAGGGCCACGCGCACGCGCAGAACCTGCAGGAGTCCGGGGTCAAGGTGACGGTGGGGCTGCGCGAGGGCGGCGCGTCGTGGGACAAGGCGAAAAAGGGCGGCATCAAGGTCGCGGCGATGGGCGAAGCGATCAAGGGCGCCGACATCGTCATGATCCTGCTGCCCGACGAGCACCACGCCCAGGTGTACCAGGAATACGTCGAGCCGAACATCAAGAAGGGGGCGTCGCTCGCCTTCGCGCATGGCTTCAACATCCATTACGGCCTGGTCCAGCCGCGCGAGGATCTCGATGTCTGGATGGTGGCGCCGAAGGCGCCCGGCCATACTGTGCGCTCGACCTACGCCGCGGGCGGCGGCGTGCCGATGCTGATCGCGGTGCACCGCGATCCGTCGAAGAAAGCGCGCGACGTGGCGCTGTCCTACGCCGCGGCGATCGGCGGCGGCAAGGCCGGCATCATCGAGACCAGCTTCAAGGAGGAGACCGAGACCGATCTGTTCGGCGAGCAGACCGTGCTGTGCGGCGGCTGCGTCGAGCTGGTCAAGGCCGGCTTCGATACGCTGGTGGAGGCGGGCTACGCGCCCGAGATGGCGTACTTCGAATGCCTGCACGAGCTCAAGCTGATCGTCGACCTGATGTACGAGGGCGGCATCGGCACCATGAACTACTCGATCTCGAACAACGCCGAGTACGGCGAGTACACCTCCGGCCCGAAGATCATCGACGAGGACACGCGCAAGCGCATGCGCGGGGTGCTCGCGCGCATCCAGTCGGGCGAGTACGCCAAGGAGTTCGTGCTGGAAAACCGCGCGGGGGCGCCGATGCTCCTCAGCCGTCGGCGCATGACCGCGGAGCTGCCGATCGAGAAGGTCGGCGCGCGGCTGCGCGAAATGATGCCCTGGATAAAAAGGAACCGCCTTGTCGACACGTCGAAGAATTGAGGCGCTGAAGGAAGACGAGCAGAAGTAGCGCGTGAGGCCGCCGTACCCGCATCCGATCATCGCCCGGGAGGGGTGGCCGTTCCTCGCCACCGCAGGAATCGTTGCTTCCGCAGTGACCTACTTCCTCGGCTGGTGGTCGCTGCCGTTCTGGCTGCTGACGCTGTTCATCCTGCAGTTCTTCCGCGATCCGCCGCGCGCGGTCCCCGACGATCCGCAGGCGGTGCTCTCGCCGGCCGATGGCCGCATCGTCGAGGTGAGCCGCGCGCGCGATCCCTACGCGAAACGCGAGGCCCTCAAGCTGAGCGTGTTCATGAACGTGTTCAACGTGCATTCGAACCGCTCGCCGGTCGACTGCGTGGTGAAGGAGCGCTGGTATTTCCCGGGGGCCTTCGTCAATGCCGCCCTGGACAAGGCATCCCTCGAGAACGAGCGCAACGCGCTGCGGCTGCGCACGCCGGACGGGAGGGACGTCACCTGCGTGCAGGTCGCGGGGCTCATCGCCCGGCGCATCCTGTGCTATGTTGACGCCGGAGCCGAGCTGAAGCGGGGCGAGCGCTTCGGCTTCATCCGCTTCGGCTCACGGGTGGACGTCTATCTGCCGCTCGACGCGGAAATCAGGGCGTCGCTCGGGGACAAGGTGTACGCAGCGCAGAGCGTGCTCGCATGGGTGAAGACCCCGAATTCGAAAGCGAAGTAACCACCTCGACCGAGCCCGGCCGCCTGGGCGGCCTGCGCCGGCGCGGCATCTACCTGCTGCCGAACCTGTTCACGACCGGCGTGCTGTTCTGCGGCTTTTTCGCCATCGTGCAGGCGATGAACGGCCGCTTCGAGGTCGGCGCGGTCGCCATCTACGTCGCGATGGTGCTCGACGGCATGGACGGGCGCGTCGCCCGCTGGACCAACACGCAGAGCGAGTTCGGCGCGCAGTACGACAGCATCGCCGACATGGTGGCGTTCGGCGCCGCGCCGGCGCTGGTCGCCTACGAATGGACGCTGAAGGACCTCGGCACGGCGGGCTGGATCGCGGCGTTCCTGTATTGCGCAGGCACGGCGATCCGCCTGGCGCGCTTCAACGTGAACATCGGCGTCGTCGACAAGCGCTATTTCCAGGGATTGCCCAGTCCTTCGGGCGCCGCGGTGCTGGCGGGCCTGGTCTGGGTAATGACCGATTTCGGCTTCAAGCCCAGCGACTGGCTGGCGATCGTCACCTGGGTCATCGCGGTGTTCGCCGGCATCACCATGGTCTCGAACATCCCGTTCTACAGCTTCAAGGAAGTCAACTGGAGGCGGCGCGTGCCGCTCTGGGTGATCCTCGCCTCGGTGCTCGGCATCGCGGTGGTCGCCTCGCGCCCCTCGCTGGTGCTGTTCGCGCTGTTCATGACGTACGCGCTCTCCGGCTACGTCATGTGGGCCAGAGAAAAACGCGTGCGCTCGGTACTGCCAGAAGAGTAAGCCGTCCTTTTATCCGTCCGTCCCGCTTGCCGCGCGCAGCGTTGACATCGCGCGGTCATCGAGGCGTGACTATTGCCCTCTTCGCTTTTCTTGCCAGGACAGAAAATCAAGTCTGACCTATATGAGCGCTTCTGGCCTCGTCGTCGAGCCTGCGGTGCCCGCACAGAGCCTGCTGGGGGAGAGCGCGGCCATGCGCGGCGTGCGGGCGCAGATCGCCAAGATCAGCCCGACGCCCAGCAACGTCCTCATCACGGGGGAGAGCGGGACAGGCAAGGAGATCGTCGCCCGTGCCATCCACGCTGCCAGCCCGCGGAACGCGCAGGCGTTCGTTCCCATCAACTGCGGGGCGATTCCGGAGGCGCTGCTCGAGAGCCAGTTGTTCGGGCATGTCCGGGGAGCCTTCACGACCGCGGTGCAGGCCAGTCCGGGACTGTTCGCTGCGGCCGATCGCGGCACGATCTACCTGGACGAAATCGGCGACCTGCCGCTCCACATGCAGGTGAAGCTCCTGCGGGTGATCGAAGAGAAAATCGTATGGGCCGTGGGCAGCACCAAGCCGGTCCTGGTCGACGCCCGGATCATCGCCAGCACCAATCGGGAGCTCGTCAAGGAGATCGAGGATGGGCGATTCCGGAAAGACCTCTTCTACCGCCTGAACGTGGTCCACATCGCCCTGCCTCCCCTGCGGGAACGGCGCGAGGACATCGCGCTCCTGGTGGAGCACTTCGTGCGCGCGCTCAACCTGAAGCTGTCGACCAAGTTCCTGGGCGTGGATCAGGAGGCGCTCGGCGTCCTGACGAACCATCCCTGGAAGGGCAACGTCCGCGAGCTGGAGCACGTGCTCGAAAGCGCGATGATCCTGGGCGAGGGGAATATGATCTCCCTGCCCGATCTCCCGGATTACCTGGTGACGGCGACCGGTGAGTCGGTCGCCAGCGACGTGCTCCGGGACGTAACCCGCCGCTTCGAGCGCCAGCACATCATGGCCGTTCTGACGCAGACCCAGTTCGACAAGAAGGAGGCGGCCCGCAGGCTGGGAATCAGCCTGGCCTCCCTCTATCGCAAGATCGGCGAGTACGCGATACAGGCGAACGACACGTAGGCTGCCGCAAAGCGGGCGCTTCTCACTTTGGCGAAACCGCGCTCATAACGTTCTCAGAAACGAGAGTGATAGGAAAATCAATGCGCCTCGTCGTTTAACTACAGCGGGTCGCTTTTCGGCGACCACCAGCAATCAGTTGGTTAGGAGCGGGTTGGAAATCTCCGCCCCCAAACACCGTCCGGCTGAATCGCAGGTATGCGCGTTTACGCTCGCCCATCGCGCGTCCAATCGCCGGATTTCATTCATTAGTCTTGTTGGCACGGGCCTTGCGGAGTCTCCTGCGCAACTTTACGAAAGGAGACGGTCAATGAATCAGCGAATGCGGCAATATGTAGTGAGCCTCGCAGCGACGGGGTTGCTGGTGGGCGCAACGAACACGCATGCCAACAGCGTCAGCGGCGAGGCATTCGGGGTCTCGGTCAATGTGGCAGAGATCAAGGTAGGGCCGACCCCCCATGTGGTGCTTCCGCCAGACGGCGGTATGGTCAGCGATCGGCTGCTGCGCATCGCTGTACCTAATGTCGCGACATCGGGCACCCTGGAGGTCGTCACCACGGGATCGATCGGGCCCAGCACCGCCACGGCCCAGAGCAGCGCGACGGTGGAAGGGGTGAACCTTCTCAACGGTCTGGTCACGGCCAGGGTCGTGGTCGCGATGTCGAGCAGCACGGCCAACGGCTCCACGGCGACGAGCACGGGCGAGGGCTCGGCCCTTATCGGCTTCAGCATCAATGGAAGCTCGCCAACGGACGTGACGCCCTCGCCGAACACGAGCATTTCACTTGCCGCCGGCATCACCGTGATCCTCAATGAGCAGATCGCGAGCGGCGACGGCGTGCACACGAGCGCGCTCACGGTGAACATGATCCACGTCGTGTTCAACGACCAGCTGACGGGGGCAATCACGGGGGACATCGTCGTTTCCTCGGCCCACAGCGATGTGAACTTCGTCCCGGCCCCCAAGGCGGGGAACGCGTTCATGACCGGCGGCGGGAAGCTGGGGACGGGCCGTGATATCGCCACCTTCGGATTCAACGCAGGCTCACGCGGGGGCAGCGGGCTCCACGGCCAGCTGCAATACACCGACCACGCCGCGGGCTTGAACGTACACAGCCTGTCGATCGACTCGTTCGCGCTGATCAGCGGGACAACCTGCGTAACCTTTTCCGGCGGCGCACGCGTGAACAACGTCGACGGGTACAGGTTCAGCGTGAACCAGGCGTGCGATAACGGCGAGCCGGGGGTCGGGCACGACACCTTCGACATCTCCGTTTTGGATTCCAGTGGTGTCGTGGTCAATTCGCGCAGCGGAACGCTGACGGGCGGAAACCTGCAGCTTCATCCCGAATAGCCGGCGCAACCCTGCCGGAGACCGGACGGGGGCGGCGCCAGCCGCCCCCGTTGCACGTTAGAAGTTGCGCGAGCTCAGCTCTTCGGGCTATAGTCTCTGCCATGCATCAGGCCCAGCTTCTCAGCACCCTCCTCACTGCCGCGCTTCTCGCGCTGGCGGGCCTGCTGCTGCGCCCCGCGCGCTAAATACCCCGCCCACAATCCGAGTGCCTAATTGCCGCCTAGCGAGGCGGACAGGGATCATTCCATGAGCAAAAACCGACTCATCATCTTCGACACCACCATGCGCGACGGCGAGCAGAGCCCGGGCGCGTCGATGACCAAGGACGAGAAGCTGCGCATCGCGCGGGCGCTGGAGCGCATGCGCGTCGACGTGATCGAGGCCGGCTTCCCGGCGGCGTCCAACGGCGACTTCGAGGCCGTGCGGGCGATTGCCGGCGTGATCAAGGACTCGACGGTGTGCGGCCTGTGCCGCGCCAACGACCGCGACATCCAGCGCGGCATCGATGCGCTGCGCGGCGCGAAGGCCTGGCGCGTGCACACCTTCATCGCGACCAGCCCGATCCACATGGAGAAGAAGCTGCGCATGACGCCGCAGCAGGTGCTCGAGCAGGCGAAGCTGGCGGTGCGCTACGCGCGCAACGCCTGCCCCGACGTCGAGTTCTCGCCCGAGGACGGCTCGCGCTCCGAGCCGGATTTTCTCTGCCGCGTACTGGAGGCGGTGATCAAGGAGGGCGCCACCACCATCAACATTCCCGATACCGTCGGCTATGCGGTGCCGCAGCAATTCGGGGAATTCATCAGAAAACTCCGCGAAAAAATTCCCAACTCCGACAAGGCGGTGTGGAGCGTGCATTGCCACAACGACCTGGGCATGGCGGTCGCCAACTCGCTCGCCGCGGTGATGATCGGCGGCGCGCGGCAGATCGAATGCACCATCAACGGCCTGGGCGAGCGCGCCGGCAACACCTCGCTCGAGGAAGTGGTGATGGCGGTGAAGACCCGCAGCGATTTCTTCGGGCTGGATTCCGGAATTGATACCACGCACATCGTGCCGACCTCGCGCCTGGTGTCGCAGATCACCGGCTTCGTGGTGCAGCCGAACAAGGCGGTGGTCGGCGCCAACGCCTTCGCGCACGCCTCGGGCATCCACCAGGACGGCGTGCTGAAGGCCCGCCAGACCTACGAGATCATGCGCGCCGAGGACGTGGGCTGGAGCACCAACAAGATCGTGCTCGGCAAGCTCTCGGGCCGCAACGCCTTCAGGCAGCGGATGAAGGAGCTCGGCGTCGAGCTGGAGGGCGAGGACGCCTACAACAAGGCCTTCCAGCGCTTCAAGGACCTCGCCGACAAGAAGGCCGACATTTTCGACGAGGACCTGCTCGCGCTGGTGGCGCAGGAGGCCGGCAGGTCCTCCGACGAGCACTGGAAGCTGGTCACCATGAACCAGGCGAGCGGCATGGGGGAACGACCTCACGCCAGGGTGGTCCTTCTTCAAGCTGATGCCGAAGTTATTTCTGAGGCGCAAGGCGACGGTCCTGTTGACGCCACCTTCAAGGCGATCGAAAGCATCGCCAGGAGCGGCGCCGACCTGCTGCTCTACTCCGTGAACGCGGTGACGACCGGCACCGAGTCGCAGGGCGAGGTGACGGTTCGGCTGGCGAAAGGCGGGCGCATCGTCAACGGGGTCGGCGCCGACACCGACATCGTGGTCGCTTCGGCGAAAGCCTACATCAGCGCGCTCAACAAGCTTGAGAGTAAGATCGAGAGGTTGAATCCACAACATCAGCTATGAAAACACTTGCCCTGACTGCCCTGCTGCTGGCCTGCGCTCCGGCGTACGCGCAGATGTACAAATGCGTCGACCCGCGCGGCGTGACGCACTACTCGGATAAGCCGATGCCGCCGAGCTGCAAGGGCGGAGCGGTGAAAATCCGCGCCACGCCGCCCTCGGGGACGGGCGGGCCGAGCGTGCCGGCCGCGGCCGGGACCGCCGCCGAGGTCAACCGCCGCTGTGCGCGCATGATGCAGGAGCACAAGAGCGCGGAGCCCGGGCGGCGCGAGGAGTTGCGCGAGCAGATGCGCGGTTGTGCGTGACGCGCCGCACGTGGCTCTTCGTTCCCGGCGCTGACGCAGCCGCACACAGGGCCGCCGCGCGCTCGGGCGCGGATGTCATCGTGCTCGAGCTGGAGGACTTCACGCCGCCCGAGCTGCGGCCGAAGGCGCGCTCGCTGTCTCCCGGGACGCTCGAGCTCTGGCGCAAGGCCGGGGCGATTCCCGCGGTGCGGATCAATCCGCTGCAAAGCGGCGGTCTCGAAGACCTGATGGGCGTGCTCGCGGCGCGCCCTCAGATCATCATGATGTCGAAGGTCGCGCTTGCCGAGCAGGTGCAGGCGCTCGAGCAGGCGACCGGAGGCGCGGTCGAGCTGGTGCCGAACGTGGAATCGGCGGAAGGGCTGCTGCGCGCCTACCAGATCGCGAAAGCGAGCAAGCGGGTCAGCGCGCTGCTGCTGGCGAGCGAGGACATGGTCGCCGATCTGGGCACGCGGCGCAGCCGCTCCGGCAACGAGCTGGCCTACGTGCGCGCGCGCTTCCTCGTCGAGTGCCGCGCCGCCGGCGTCGAGGCGATCGACTGCCCCTACACCTTCAGCGACGTGAAAGGCGCCGTGGCGGATGCGAAATGGGCCAAACGGCTGGGCTACCGGATGAAGAGCCTGGTGCAGCCCTCGCACGCCAGGGCGATCAACCGGGTGTTCACTCCGGGGAGAAGAGAGCTCCTGAGGGCAGGAAAACTAGTTGCTGCATTCGAAAAAGCCAGAAAGGCTGGACAAGACCGCGCCAGGGTCGGCGGCGCGCTGATCGAGGTGCCGATCTATGCCGCAGCTAAGCGCCTGCTCGAGTCCGCCGCGCGCAGCTCACCGCCGCGGCGAAAAAAATCACGCTGAGAAGAATTTCTCCGAGCGCGAGGAATTGGGACATGCCGCGCTCGGCCCAGGCGCGGGTCACGCCTTCGGCGCAGTAGGCGAGCACCAGCATGCTCGACCACTGGCAGGTGTAGCGCCTGCCGCTCAGGATTCCCGGCGCCGCCAGGACGAGCGGCAGCGCCTTCAGGGCGACCAGCGATCCCCCGGGGCGCAGCGGCGCGAGCCACAGCTCCCAGGCGAGGCACAGGACGATCAGCGCGATCAGCGCGCACGCTGCGATGGGTCTTACTGGTTGCGCTCCTCAACGTGAATGCGGTGAAGCAGCCGGTGCACGATCGGCGCGAGAAGGATGGCGCCGGTCGCGAGGAAGACGAGGCCCGCATACAGCGCGTAGCAGCCCGCGAACAGCTTGCCGCCCGGCGTGCGCGGCGCGTCCACCGGGCCCATGCCGCCGAGAAGCATCGCCGAGTTGAGAAACGCGTCTATCCAGCCGAGCCCCTCGAAATACCAATAACCCGCCATGCCGGCGCCGAGGGAGACGAGCAGGACGGCGCCGGCGAGGGCGGCGTGCCGCGCCAGCCTTATGTAATAGAGACGGGCCGGCAGGAGTGGCGAGCGCCGATGTTCGTACATGCGCTAGTCGGCGAAGCGAACGCTGTAGATCGGCGGCAGCTGCGTCGAGATGCATTCCCACGAGTCCCCCTGGTCCGCGGAAATCCACAGCCCGCCGGTGGTCGAGCCGAGCGCGAGGTGCCTCCCCTCGGCATCGACCGCGAGGCCGTGGCGGTAGACGAGATCGTACGCGTGCTGCTGGGGCAAGCCTTTTCCCAACACCTGGAACGACTTTCCCGCGTCGCGAGTGCGGGCGACGACGAGCTTGCCGCCGACCGGGACGCGGCACTCGTCCTTCACCGCAGGCACGAACCACGCCGTGTCCGCGTCGCGCGGGTGCACGGCGACGGCGAAGCCGAACTTGGAGGGCGTGACGGCGGTCACTTCCTGCCAGCTGCCCGAGCCATCGGTCGAGCGGAACACGCCGTTGTGATGCTGTGCCCAGAACACGTCGGGACGAGAGGCGCATTGCACGATGCGATGCGGGTCCTGGATGTTGGGATCGTTGCGGCGCTCGGGCGGCATGAACTCGGCGTACATGCCGTGCGAGGCGACCTTCCAGGTTTCGCCGCCGTCCCGCGTCTGCCAGGCGCCGCCGCAGGAGATGCCCAGCGTGATGCGCCGGCCGTCGCGCGGGTCGATGCAAATGGAATGGATGCCGGGATGGTCGTAGCCGCCGCCGAACCACTCGGCGCGCTCGGGCCGCCGCCACAGGCTCTCCACCAGCGTCCACGATGCGCCGCGATCGCTCGAGCGGAACAGGCCGCCGGGGATGGTGCCCGCCCACAGCGTGCCGGAGGGATCGGCTTCGAGCGCCCAAACCTGCACCAGCTTCCAGGGTGTTTTTTCCTCCGCTTTCGGCTGCGGCGGATAGGCGGGCACCGCGATCTCCTCCCACGTCGCGCCGTCGTCGGCGGAGCGCCGCATCTTGACGCCGAAGTGGCCGAGGTTGAGGGCGGCGTAAAGATCGCCTTTTCCCCGCAGCACCGCGGTGACCGGGTCGCCCAGAAAATGCGGCCTTTCGATTTTCGATCGATTCAGGACAAACAGCCCTTTACGGGTAGCGACGAGCAGCTTCACGTTCAACCTCCGGTCAATGCCTGCAGGACATAGATCTCGCTACTCTCGCCCACCGGGTTATTCAGCCGCGCGCGCTGCCCGTCGACGAAGATGAACACGTGCTTGCGCAGCTCGCCCTGCTCGTCGAGCACGTAGCCACGTATTTGCGGCTCCTGGTCAAACACCTCCTGCAGAACCGCCAGAACCGTTTCGCCTGCGGCGTCGCGCGCAGGGCAGCTCACATGGCGCTGCAGGTTGGAGGTGAAGACTACGCGCGGCATAGCTTGAGCGAAATCTCGGCGAGGCGCCTGCCCTGCGCAATGCACAGCGTGCGCTCATCGTCGCTTACCGGCTGATCGTCGGCCAGGCCGGCGAAGTGGCTCGCGCCGTACGGCGTGCCGCCGGCGCGCGTCGCGTTGAGCTCGGCCTGCGTATAGGGCAGGCCGATCACCAGCATGCCGTGGTGCAGGAGCGGCAGCATCATCGACAGCAGCGTGGTTTCCTGTCCGCCGTGCAGGCTGGCGGTGGAGGTAAACACGCAAGCCGGCTTGCCGGCCAGCGTGCCGCGCTGCCAGAGCAGCCCGGTGCCGTCGAGGAAGTGCTTGAGCGGCACCGCCATGTTGCCGAAGCGCGTCGGGCTGCCGAGCGCGAGGCCGGCGCATTCCTCGAGGTCGCCCAGCTCGCAGTAGGGCGGTCCGGATTCCGGGACGGCGGCATTCACGTTGGCGATGTTCGCGGAGACTCGCGGCACGGTGCGCAGGCGCGCCGCGGCGCCGGGGACGCGCTCGATGCCCTCGGCGATCAGCTCGGCCATGCGCCGCACCGAGCCGCCGATGCTGTAGTACAGCACGAGGATGTCCGCCACCGCGCTATGATAAAAGGATAATGGAGAAGAATGGGTGGCGCACCGCGGTCGATTTCTTCCACGCCGTCGCGCGCCGCTTCCACGAGGAGCGCGGCCTGCAGACCTCGGGCAGCCTGGCTTACACCACGCTGCTCGCGCTGGTCCCGCTGCTCACCGTGGCGCTCGCCATCGCCACCGCATTCCCGGTGTTCGATGACGCCGTCGCGGCGCTGCAGCTCTTCATCCTCAAGAACGTGCTGCCGGATGCGCCCGGCGTAAGCGCGGTCCCCGAGCTGATCCACTCGTTCTCGCGCAACGCCGGGCGGCTGACGGCGATCGGCCTGGCGGCGTTTCTCGTCACGGGCGTGATGCTGATGCTCACCATCGACAACGCCCTCAACCGCATCTTCCGCGTCGAGCGGCGCCGCGCGCTGCCGCAGCGGGTCATGACTTACTGGGCGGTGCTCACGCTCGGCCCGGTGCTGATCGGCGGCAGCCTGTCGATGACCTCGTTCGCCGTCGCCGCCTCGCTCGGCAAGCTCAATCTGAACCTGGTCGCCGATACGGTGCTGCGGGTGCTGCCTTTCCTGTTCACCTGCGCGGCGCTTACGATGCTCTACGCGGTGGTGCCGTACCGGCGGATCGAGCTGCAGCATGCGCTCGCGGGCGGCATCCTTGCCGGGATCGCGTTCGAGCTGGCGAAGCGCGGCCTCGCCCTCTACCTCGCCCGCTTTCCTACCTACACGCTGATCTACGGTGCGTTCGCCACCGTGCCGATCTTCCTCGTCTGGCTGTACCTGTCCTGGCTGGTGGTGCTCGCCGGCGCGACGATCACCGCCATGCTGCCCGGCTACCGCTTCGCCGGTACCGAGCACCGGCGCTCTGCCGGGACCGAGTTCGCCGAGGCGCTGGGGGCGCTCTCAGTCCTCGCGCGCGCCCACCAGGACGGGCGCGTCGTGTCGCTCAAGCGCATCTACTGTCACCTGCGGATCCTGCCGTACCGCTGCGAGCGCGTGCTGGAGAGTGCCGCGCGGCTCGGCTGGGCGGCGCGCACGGCGCGCGACGGCTGGGTTCTCTCGCGCGACCCCGAGACCCTTCGCGTGGCCGACGTTTTCCGCGCCTTCGTTTACGATGCCGAGGCGATCGGCATTCCCGAAAGTGAATTCGGGTTGACGATCAGGGAATTTTCACAAAAGGAGCGCAAGGCATGACGCCGATTCCGCGCGCGGAGCGGCTGATCGTCGCTCTGGACGTCGCTACACCGGAGGCTGCCAAGGCGCTGGTGGAGCGGCTGGGCGATGCGGCGCGTTTCTACAAGGTCGGCCTCGAGCTGTTCATGGCGGGCGGCTATTTCGAGCTGCTCGAATGGCTGGTGAAGCGCGGCAACAAGGTATTCGTCGATCTCAAGTTCTTCGACGTGCCGCAGACCGTGCGCCGCGCCGTCGCCAGCTTGCGCGGACGCGGCGTGAGCTTCGCCACCGTGCACGGCAACCAGGCCATGATGGAGGCGGCGGCGCAGGAGAAGGGCGAAGTGAAAATCCTCGCCGTCACCGTGCTGACCAGCCTCGACCGCGGCGACCTGGACGATCTGGGCTTCTCCTGCGACGTCGAGCGCCTGGTGCTGTCGCGCGCGCGGCGCGCGCTGCAGGCGGGCTGCGACGGCGTGATTTCTTCCGGGCTCGAAGCCAAAAGTCTAAAAGCGCAGTACCAGGACAAGCTGCTGGTCGTCGTACCCGGCATCCGCCCGGTGAAAAATGAGGACGATCAGAAGCGCACCGTGGACGTGGCGCAGGCGTTCGCGAACGGCGCCGACTACATCGTCGTCGGGCGGCCGATCGGCTCGGCCGCGGACCCGAGGGCGGCGGCGCAAGCGATCCAGCGCAGCATCGCGGCTATTTTTCCCTGAGCAGCTCCTCCAGCAGGCGCTTCAGGAGGTCATGGGAAGGCGGCTGCGGGCCGCAGAAAAGCGTCTGGGCGCCGCGCTTGACCAGGATGGTCGGGAAGTTCTCGATCTCCAGGTCGCCTACCTGGTCGGCGTCGTCCTCGGTGTCGAGCCAGGCGAAGCGGGCCTGCGGAAAGCGCCCGGCCAGCTCGAAAAACCCCGGCCGGTATTGCGTGCAGAGGTCGCACCACTGGGCGCAGATGCACGTCACCTCGAATTCGCGGCCGCTCATGGTCTTCATTAGACTGCGGCCATGCCGGATTTGCTCCATGCAATGGTGGGAATCGCAGGGCTCGTCGCGCTCGCTTGGCTGCTGAGCGAGAACCGCCGCGCCGTGCCCTGGCGGACGATCGCGGCCGGGCTGGGATTGCAGGTACTGCTTGCGATCCTGTGCCTCCGCTTCCCGGTGATCAAGAACGCATTTTCAGGAATCAACGACGCTCTGCTGGTTCTAGAGCGCGCCACGCAAGCCGGCACCAGCCTGGTCTTCGGCTATCTCGGCGGCGGGCCGACCCCCTTCGCGGTCAGCGACGCGGCATCGAACTTCGTGCTCGCCTTTCGCGCGCTGCCGATCGTGCTCCTCATCAGCGCGCTCTCGGCGCTGCTGTTCTACTGGGGCGTGCTGCCGGCGGTGGTGCGCGGCATCTCCTGGCTGCTCGAGCGCTCGATGCGCGTCGGTGGCGTTGTCGGGCTGTCCACGGCGGCGAACGTCTTCGTCGGCATGGTCGAGGCGCCGCTCCTGGTGCGCCCTTACCTGGGGCGCGTGTCGCGCGGCGAGCTGTTCGCCATCATGGTCGGCGGCATGGCGTCGATCGCCGGCACGGTGCTGTTCCTCTACGGCAGCATTCTCCGGCCGACGCTGCCCGACGCGGTGGCGCACCTGCTGATCGCTTCGATCCTGTCGGCGCCGGCGGCGCTGGTGGTGGCGTTCGTGATGGTGCCGCCGCAGGGCGCGGCGACCGGCGCCCGGCTCGAGCTCAAGTCGGAGGCGAGCGGCAGCATCGACGCCGTCACGCGCGGCACGCTGGAGGGGGCGCAGCTGCTGCTCAACATCGTCGCCATGCTGGTGGTGTTCGTGGCGCTGGTTTCGCTCGTGAATTTCGTCCTCGCCCCTTATACTCTGCAGGGGATTCTCGGCTGGGCGCTCGCGCCGCTCGCCTGGCTGGCCGGGATTTCATGGCATGATGCGCCGGCCGCCGGCGCCTTGCTGGGAACCAAAACAATCATCAACGAACTGGTCGCGTACATCGACTTGGCGAAAAGCACCGCGCTGTCCGAGCGCAGCCGGCTGCTGCTGACCTACGCGCTGTGCGGGTTCGCCAACTTCGGCAGCCTCGGCATCATGATCGGCGGCCTGGGCACGATGTGCCCGGAGCGCCGCGGCGAGGTCGTCGCGCTCGGCCTCAAATCCATCATCGCAGGAACACTCGCGACATGCCTGACCGCGGCTACCGTCGCCTTGCTGGTTTAATCCTTTTATCGCTGGCATTTCTCGCGGCGAGCGAGGCGCGCGCCTTCGGCTTCGACGACGTCGACGCGCGGGCGAAAGAGCTCGCCGCCGCGCCGTTCAGCCGCGCGAGCAGCGCGCTTCCCCGCGAGCTGCAGGGCATCACCTACGACCAGTACCGCGATATCCGCTTCCGCCGCAACCGCTTCCTGTGGAACCGCGCCAAGCTGCCCTTCGAGGTGGCCTTCTTCCACCCGGGCTGGCTCTACGACCAGCCGGTGAAGGTCAGCGAGATCGTCAACGGCGCCGCGCGCGAGATCAAGTTCGATCCCGAGTCGTTCGACTACGGCTCGAACAAGATCGATCCGGCGAAGCTGCGCGACCTGGGCTTCGCCGGCTTTCGCGTGCATTACGCGCTCAACACGCCGCGCTTCAAGGACGAGGTGCTGGTGTTCCTCGGCGCGAGCTATTTGCGCGCCCTGGGCAAGTCGCAGCTCTACGGGCTGTCGGCGCGCGGCCTGGCCATCGACCCCGTTTCGACGGCGGGCGAGGAGTTTCCGCGCTTTACGGAATTCTGGATCGAGAAGCCGGCGGCCAACGCCGAGGAGCTGACCATTTACGCGCTGCTCGACTCGCGGCGCGCGAGCGGCGCCTACCGCTTCGTCCTGCAGCCGGGCGAGGAGACGGTGCTCGAGGTGAAAGCCCGGCTCTACCTGCGCGAGAAGGTCGCCAAGCTCGGCATCGCGCCGCTCACCAGCATGTTCTCCTTCGGCGAGAACCAGCGCGCGCCGCGCGAAGACTATCGCCCCGAGGTGCACGACTCCGACGGTTTCGCGCTGCACGCCGGCGGCGGCGAGTGGCTGTGGCGGCCCCTCGTCAATCCGCGGCGGCCGCTGTTCAGCGCCTTCCCCACCACCAGCCCGCGGGGCTTCGGCCTGATGCAGCGCGACCGCGATTTCGGCCATTACGAGGACCTCGAAGCGCGCTACGAGCTGCGGCCGAGCGCGTGGATCGAGCCGAAGGGCAAGTGGGGCGCCGGGCGGGTGGAGCTGGTGCAGACCCCGGCGCCCGACGAGACTACCGACAACATCGTCGCCTACTGGGTGCCGGAAAACCTGCCGCCGCCCAGGGAGCCCTACGACTTCGAGTACCGCGTGCGCTGGCAGAAGGACAGCGACGCGCGCCCACCGCATGCCTGGGTGGTGCAGACGCGCCGCGGCCACGGCTTCCTGCGCAAGGGCGACACCTCGATCGCGCTGCTCGTCGACTTCAGCGGCCCGGCGCTGCGCAAGCTCGGCCGCGATGCCAAGGTGGAGGCGGTGGTGAGCGCGGATTCGAACGCCCAGATCGTCGAGCGCGAGATTTACCGGCACGACGCGACCGGCGGCTGGCGCATGTCGTTGCGCGTGCGCCGCCTCGACGAGGGCAAGCCGGTGGAATTACGCGCTTTCCTGCGCAGCGGAAATCAGACTCTTTCGGAAACCTGGAGCTATCTCCTGCCCCCGAACTAGCCGCTACTTTGCAGCGGCCGGCAGGTTCGCGCACCGGTAATACGCCACCTCGGCGTCGCTGAAAGCATTGAGGTTGAGCGAGCCGATGCCGAACGAGGCGGGGGCCATGACGTAGGCGTAGTTCGCGCCCTTGCCCGGGGCGGTGTCGACGGCGACCAGCGTCACTCTTTCCATGGCGGCCACCTTGTCCATGTTCCCGCTCAGCCCCCAGTCGCGCTTCTCCTGCGCCACTTTCTGGCAGGTGTATTCGGACTTCGGCTCGGCCTGTCCCGCCATCACGCGCTGGCCGGATTTCGCCGTGTAGTCCTTGACGGTCATCTGCCCCATGGTCTGACAGCCGGTGATGGCGGCGGCGAGCAGGGCGATCGACAGATTTCTTCTGGACATGCTGGTCTCCCTTGTTACCAGTTCAGATTGGCGGCGTGGCATTTGGAGCAAAGCAGTTCTTCGCCTTCGAGCGGCGATTCGCAGCGATGGCAGATACCCGGTTTGCGTGTGACGTGAACCACCAGTGCTCTGCCCTCGCGCTCGTCAAATCCGTATCTGGACTCCACCATGCTGGCGGCGGCCACCGCATCGCGCCGCACAGCCGCGGCGATGGTAGCCTTCTCCGCGCTCGCCAAGCCTTTGGGCCATAGCACCACGCTTTGGCATTGGCCACACTGCAGGTGCGGCCGCTCGAGGGTCTGACCCAGATTCTTGCCGTTACGGGATCGGGACGGCGGAGAGGAGCTGGGCGCCGACGTCGATGCGGCGCGCGGAGTCGTGCGCGGGGCGCAGGCGGTGAGCGGCGACGCCGGCGAGGATTGCCTGGACGTCCTCGGGAATCACCTTGTCGCGGCCTTCGAGCAGCGCCCAGGCGCGCGCCGAGTGCACCAGCGCGAGCGCGGCGCGCGGCGACAGGCCGGCGACGTAATGCGGCGAGCGCCGCGTGTACTCGACGATCGCCTGCACGTAGTCGAGCAGCGCCGGCGCGACGTGGACGCGCTGCACGCTGGACTGCAGCTCCATCAGCTCGGCGGGCGACATGCACGGGTCGAGCGTCGCGAGCAGGTCGCGGCGGTCGGTTCCCGAGAGCAGCGCGCGCTCGGCGTCGCGGTCGGGATAGCCGAGCTCGATGCGCATCATGAAGCGGTCGAGCTGCGATTCGGGCAGCGGGAAGGTGCCCACCTGCTCGGAGGGATTCTGCGTGGCGATGACGTAGAACGGCTCGGGCAGCTTGCGCGTCTCGCCCTCGGCGGTGACCTGGTGCTCTTCCATCGCCTCGAGCAGCGCCGACTGCGTTTTCGGCGTGGCGCGGTTGACTTCATCGGCGAGGATCACCTGCGCGAAGATCGGGCCGGGGTGGAACTTGAAGCCGCCGCTGTCGCGCTCGTAGATCGACACGCCGAGGATGTCGGCGGGCAGCATGTCGCTGGTGAACTGGATGCGCTGGAACTGCAGGCCGAGCGATTTCGCGAGCACGTGCGCCAGGGTGGTCTTGCCGACCCCCGGCAGATCCTCGATCAGCAGGTGGCCGCGCGCGAGCAGGCAGGCGAGTGCCAGTCTGACCTGTGCTTCTTTGCCGAGAATGATCTGGCCGGCCGCCTCGATTGCGCGATCGATCGGCGCCCGGGCAGGGCTTTGCGGCTGGAACTCTGCCTTCAGGAGCATGGGCCGAGTGTACACGCGATGCGATATGATGAATCGCCATGCGCGCGGCATTTGTCACACACGCCGATTGTCTCAAGCATGAGATGGGCGCCGGTCACCCCGAGCGCCCCGAGCGGCTCGCGGCGATCGAGGATCAGCTGATCGCCTCCGGCATCGGCCAGCACCTGGATCGCTACGAAGCGCCGCTCGCCACCGACGCGCAGCTCGCGCGCGTGCATCCCATCGAATACGTGAAGGCGATCCGCGAGGTCGCGCCGCGCGAGGGCACGATCCATCTCGACCCCGACACGGCGATGAACCGCTGGAGCCTGCAGGCGGCGCTGCGCGCGGCGGGCGCGGCGGTCCTCGCTACGGATCTGGTGCTGCAAAAAAAGGCCTCTTCCGCTTTCTGCAGCGTGCGCCCCCCCGGGCATCACGCCTGCCGCGCGCGGCCGATGGGATTCTGCATCTTCAACAACGTCGCGGTCGCCGCAAGGCACGCGGTTCAGGCGCACGGCCTCCAGCGGGTGGCGATCGTCGACTTCGACGTGCATCACGGCAACGGCACCGAGGACATCTTCGAGGACGACGAGCACGTGCTGATGACCTCGACCTTCCAGCACCCGTTCTACCCCTATAGCGGGACCGAGAGCCCGGCGCCGAACATGGTCAACATCCCGCTCGCCGCCGGTGCCGGCTCGAGGCAGTTCCGCGCCGCGGTGGAGGAAGCCTGGATTCCGGCCCTGCAGCGCTTCAGACCCGAACTGATCCTGTTTTCCGCCGGCTTCGATGCGCACGCCGAGGACGAGATGGCGATGCTGCGCTTCAGCGACGCGGACTACGCCTGGGTGACCGAGCAGGTGAAGGAGGTGGCCGAGCGCCACGCCGGCGGCAGGATGGTCTCGATGCTGGAGGGCGGCTACGCACTGAGCGCGCTCGGCCGCAGCGTGGTGCAGCACCTGCGGGTGATGGCGGGGCTCAACGCGTAACTGAAGTCGGGGTCTGGTCTCGCCCTGGAATACCTGCCCCGGGGAACGTGTACGGTCTGTGGACGTTGACAGCCGCCAAGAGAGCGAATTAGATGGCGAGGTTAGTCTCAATTCTGAGACCGACAAGCAAGCCACAGGGGGAAATGAACATGAAGAGGACAGTGGCGTTTACGGCAGTAGCGGCAGCCATGGCTCTGACAGGACAAATGGCTGCCCCGGCATTGGCCGACGACGACAGGAAGCTGGAGGCGGTACCGTTCGAGTTCGTCGGCAAGGCCGG
>DATILQ010000202.1:0-15185 GCA_035476235.1 Burkholderiales bacterium | reverse complement strand
AGTCGGCTGGGGGCAGCTCGCGCGCTTCTACCTGCTCGATGACCGCCAGTACCGCTCGTGGGAGGCCTGCCCGCGCCCGGGGCGGCGCGGCGGCTCGAACACCGTCGACGTAGAGGTCTGCAAGCGGCTTGCAGCGCCGACGCGCACCATGCTCGGCCGGGCGCAGGAGCGCTGGCTCGAGAATGCGCTCGGCGCCTCGCACGCCGGGTGGAACGTGATCGCGCAGCAGACCGCGATGGCGCAGTTCGACCAGAAGCCGGGCCCGGGGCGCCGCGCCTGGACCGACGGCTGGGATGGATATCCTGCCGCCCGCAAACGCCTGCTGGACTACATCGCCTCGGAAAAAATTCGAAACACGGTGGTCATCGGCGGCGACGTGCACTCGTTCAACGTGTCGCAGCTCAAGCTCGACTTCGATGACCCGGGTTCTGCGGTCGTGGCGAGCGAGTTCGTCGGCACCTCGATCACCTCGCAGGCCTGGCCGCAGGAGCGGCTCAACCAGTACCTGCCCGACAACCCGCACACGCTGCTCGCCGACAGCCGCTACCGCGGCTATGTGCGCGTCGAGCTCACGCCACGGCGCTGGAGCGCCGATCTGAGAGCGATGGAAACGGTGCAGAAGCGCGACGCCGTGTGCAACACGCTTGCATCCTTCGTCGTGGAAGACGGAAAGCCCGGACCGCTAAAGGCTTAGCGGCACTTCAGGTTGCCACGGGTCCAGTCGATCGGCTTGGTGCAATCCTGCTCGCTGATCACGCGAGTCGGCGAAAGCTCGGCGGGCTGCGAGCGATAGCGCTCCATGTCGTACATTCCGGCGGCGATGATGCCGAGTCCAACGAGGGCTACTGCTGCCGAACCGCCCTGGACATTGAGTTGCACGCCAGACTGCGTCACCGTCGTTCCCGGGGGTACGGCGCTGATCGAGCCCGCGCCGTATTGAACCTGCGTGTGCGCCGAGCAGCCAACCATGAGCACCAGAAGAAAGACCGTCCACCGCATGCGGCGATTCTACGCTTCGCAAGCGCGCTGCAGGCGGTCGCGCACCGCGGCCCATTCGGGCGCTTCGGGCGGCGCTTCGACCAGGATCGTCTCGCAGCCTGCCGTATCGAGCTCGCGCAGCGCCGCGTAAAGGCGCCGCGCATAGCCTCCCGGATTGCGCGGCATGCGCAGCCAGTAATCCACGCGCTCATCGGGACGTGAAAACGCAAGCACAGCCACTCGCTGCTTGATTTTTTCAATTTCTTTATCGAGATCGTGAGTCGACACCAGGCGCGCCGGCGTGCGCGGCGAATAGTGGCGTTCCAGTCCACCGGAGTGGCGGGGCGACGACAGGTTTTTTTCCTCGACTTTTGATTTCAGAACGTCTTCAAGGTCTCCTCGGGAAATCGCGCCGGGGCGCAGAAGCGCGGCCGGTCCGCTGGACAAATCAACGATCGTCGACTCGATGCCGACCTCGCTCGGCCCGCCTTCCAGCACCAGGTCGACATCGTCGCCGAGATCCTCGCGCACGTGCGCCGCGGTGGTCGGCGACACAAGCCCGAAGCGATTCGCCGATGGCGCGGCAATTCCGCCTTGAAACATCTCCAGCAACTCATGCGCAACCGGATGCGAAGGAACGCGCAAACCCACGGTGTCTTGCCCTCCGGTGACGAAGTCCTTGGCGAGCGCAGAGCGCTTGAGAATCAGGGTGAGCGGCCCCGGCCAGAAGCGATCGGCGAGCTTGCGCGCGGTTTCCGGCACCCGGCTTGCCCAAGTGAACGCCCGTTGGGCTGATTCGAAATGCACGATGACGGGATGATCGGCAGGACGACCTTTGGTAGCGTAAAGGCGGGCGACGGCCTTGCCGTTGGACGCATCGGCGCCGAGCCCGTACACCGTTTCGGTCGGGAAGGCCACGAGTCCGCCGGCGCGGAGGATCTCCGCCGCCTTGCGGATCTGCGGCTTCATGGCTTGGGCAGCTCTGTCTTTCTGACCGCTTCAGCCTGTTTTTTTCTGAATTCGTCCAGTTTCGAAGAAAGATTCCTGTCCGATAAGGCAAGCATGGCGACGGCGTACAGGGCGGCATTCGCAGCGCCGGCTTCGCCGATCGCGAAGGTCGCGACCGGGATGCCTCTCGGCATCTGCACGGTGGAAAGCAGCGAGTCGAGCCCCTGCAGATGCTTAGAGGGCATCGGCACGCCTAGAACTGGAAGCGTCGTGTGCGCGGCGACGACCCCGGCGAGATGAGCCGCGCCGCCGGCCCCGGCGATGATGGCTTTCAGGCCGCGCTTTGCGGCGCCCTTCGCCCACTCGGCGACCAGATCGGGCGTGCGGTGCGCCGACATCGCCTTCGCCTCGTAGGGCACGCCGAATTCCTCGAGGATCTTGGCGGCCGCCTTCATCGTGTCCCAGTCGGAGGCCGACCCCATCACGATGCCGATCATGAAAGCTTTCTCCCCGTCAGCCTGGTCAGCGCCTCGCGGTATTTCTCCGACGTCCTGGCGATGACCTCGGCCGGCAGCCGCGGCGCGGGCGGCGTCTTGTTCCACTCGAGCGTCTCGAGGTAGTCGCGCACATATTGTTTGTCGAACGAGGGCGGGCTCACGCCGACGCGATAAGAATCGGCTGGCCAGAAGCGCGACGAATCGGCGGTCAAGACCTCATCGATCAAAACAAGGCCATTGGAAGGTGTTAAACCAAATTCAAATTTCGTGTCCGCAATGATGATCCCCTTGTTCACCGCGTAGTCGGCGGCTTCCTTGTACAGCCGGATGCTGGTGTCGCGCACCTTGGCGGCGAGCGCCTTGCCGATCAGCTTCTCCGCCTCGGCGAAGCTGATGTTCTCGTCGTGCCCTGCGGCGGCCTTGGTGGCCGGCGTGAAGATCGGCTCGGGCAGCTTCTCGGCCTGGCGCAGGCCTTTCGGCAGCTCGATCCCGCAGACCTTGCCGGTCTTCTGGTAGTCCTTCCAGCCCGAGCCGATGATGTAGCCGCGCACCACCGCCTCGATCGGCAGGGGCTTCAGCTTTTTCACGACCATCGAGCGGCCGCGCACCTGGGGTTTTTCCTCCTCCGTGACGACCGATTCAGGGTCGACGCCGGTGAGCTGGTTCGGCACGATGTGGCGCAAGCGCTCGAACCAGAAGCTCGCCATCTCGTTCAGCACCCGCCCCTTGTCGGGAATCGGATCCGAAAGGACAACGTCGAAGGCCGAGAGCCGGTCGCTCGTCACGATCAGCATCTTGTCCGCGCCGACGGCGTAGATGTCGCGGACCTTGCCCTGGCCGATGCGCGGCAGGGTTTTTATCTTTGATTCATAGAGAAGCATTTACGCGGCTTGCTTCTCGAGCTCGGCCCGCCATTTCCCCTGCGCGGCGAGGCCGTTCATGTGCGCGCGGTGGAAAAACGCCTTTTGCGCCGCGCCGACGTTGCCGGGCTGGCCGCGCCAGGTCTTCAGCGCCGGGTTCTGCAGCGCGCGCGAGTACGAGAAGCTCAGCGGCCACGGCAGTCCCTTCATCGCCGCCATGGCATTCAGGTGCGCGGTGGCGGCCTCATCGGACTGCCCGCCCGAAAGGAACACGATGCCGGGCTGCGCCGCGGGCACCGTGCGTTTCAGCACGCGCACGGTGCGCTCCGCGACCTCGTCGACGCCGGCCTGCCGCGGGCAGTCCTTGCCCGAGACCACCATGCTCGTCTTGAGGATGAGATGCTCGACCGACACGTTGTACGCGGCTAGGGCTGCATAAGTCGCGCGCAGCGTGGCCTCGTGCACTTCCTCCGAGTGCTCGGCAGTGTGATCGCCATCGAGCAGTACTTCGGGCTCTATTACCGGCACGATGGAAGCCGCCTGGCAGATCGCCGCGTAACGCGCGAGGGCATGCGCGTTGGCGTACAGGCAGGCATGCGTTGGAATGCCTTCGCCGATCGTGATCACCGCCCGCCACTTGGCGAAGCGCGCGCCCATCTGGAAGTACTCGGCCATGCGCTTGGCGAGGCCGTCGAGGCCGTCGGTCACCTTCTCACCGGGGGAGAGCGCGAGATCGACCGTGCCCCTGTCGACCTTGATGCCGGGGATGATGCCTTTGCGCTCCAGGTACTGGGGAAAGGCCGTGCCGTCGGCCGCCTTCTGGCGCGCCGTTTCGTCGAACAGGATCACGCCCGAGACGTATTGCTCGACCCCCGGCGTGGCGAAGAGCAGCCCGCGGTAGGCGCGCCGGTTCTCCTCGGTGCATTCGACGCCCACCGACCTGAAGCGCTTCTCGCAGGTGCCGCTCGACTCGTCGGCGGCGAGGATGCCCTTGCCCTTCGCCACCATCGCGGCAGCGGTCTTGAAAAGAAGTTCCTTGTCCATAGGTAAATAAGGGAGTTGGTAGCGGAGAAGAAAAGAGGCAGGGGAGGAACAGAGGCGAGATTTTAACTAATTCCTCGCGTACAATGCGCGTCCTTTTCGGATTCCGCACCCATGCCGCGCGCCCTGCGCAACGTCGCCATCATCGCCCACGTCGACCACGGCAAGACCACGCTGGTCGACAAATTGCTGCAGCAGTCGGGCACCTTTGCCGCGCACGAGCACATCCAGGAGCGCGTCATGGACTCGAACGACCTCGAGCGCGAGCGCGGCATCACCATCCTGGCCAAGAACTGCGCCTTCCGCTACCGCGGCACCCACATCAACATCGTTGACACCCCGGGGCATGCGGATTTCGGCGGCGAGGTGGAGCGCGCGCTGTCCATGGTCGACGGCGTGCTGCTGCTCGTGGACGCGGTCGAGGGGCCGATGCCGCAGACGCGCTTTGTCCTGCGCAAGGCGCTGGCTCAGGGGCTGAAGACGCTCGTAGTGATCAACAAGGTGGACCGCCCTGGGTCTCGGGCCGAATGGGTGGTGAACCAGACCTTCGATCTGTTCGACAAGCTCGGCGCCGCCGAAGAGCAGCTCGATTTTCCGGTGATCTATGCCTCGGCGCTGCAGGGCTGGGCAACCAGGGATTTGAAGGGGGTCAGAAAGGATATGTCTCCCTTGTTCGAGGCCATTCTCGAATACGTGCCGGTGCGCGACGAGGACCCCGACGGCCCGCTGCAGCTGCAGATCTGCTCGCTCGATTACTCCAGCTATGTCGGCAAGATCGGCATCGGCCGCATCCACCGCGGCCGCGTGCGGCCGCTGCAGGAGGTCGTGGTTCTTCACGGCGAGGGCTCGCAGCCCCTGAAGGCGCGAGTGAACCAGGTGCTCAGCTTCGAAGGCCTCGAGCGCGTGCAGGTGGAGGAGGCCGAAGCAGGCGACATCGTGCTGATCAACGGCATCGACGAGGTGAGCATCGGCTCCACGCTGTGCCATCCCGAGCACCCCGACGCGCTGCCGCTGCTCAAGGTCGACGAGCCGACGCTGACCATGAACTTTCTCGTCAACGCCTCGCCGCTGGCCGGACGCGAGGGCAAGTTCGTCACCAGCCGGCAGCTGCGCGAGCGGCTCGAGCGCGAGACCAAGAGCAACGTCGCCCTGCGGGTGGAGTACCCCGCCGATACCGACACTTTCATCGTCTCGGGACGGGGGGAGCTGCATCTCACCATCCTGCTCGAGAACATGCGCCGCGAGGGTTACGAGCTCGCGGTGTCCCGGCCGCGCGTCGTGTACAAGGACATCGACGGCGTGCGCTGCGAGCCCTACGAGCTGCTCGCCGTCGACGTCGAGGAGCTGACCCAGGGCGCGGTGATGGAAGAGCTCGGCCGGCGCAAGGGCGCGTTGCTCCACATGGAACCGGACGGGGAGGGAAGAAATTCGGGGCGCGTGCGCCTCGAATACCGCATCCCGGCGCGCGGGCTGATCGGCTTCCAGGGCGAGTTCATGACCCTCACCCGCGGCACCGGCGTGGTGAGCCACGTCTTCGACGACTACGCGCCCGTGAAGGACGAGATCACGGAGCACCGCAACGGCGTGCTGGTGTCGCAGGACGACGGCGTCGCCGTGGCCTACGCGCTATGGAAGCTGCAGGAGCGCGGGCGCATGTTCGTGAGCCCGGGCGACCCGGTCTACGAGGGCATGATCGTCGGCATCCACAGCCGCGACAACGACCTGGTGGTCAACCCGATCCGCACCAAGCAGCTCACCAACATCCGCGCCTCCGGCAAGGACGAGGCGATCCTGCTCACGCCGCCGATCGAGCTCACGCTCGAGTACGCGGTCGAATTCATCGGCGACGGCGAGCTGGTCGAGATCACGCCGAAATCGATCCGGCTGCGCAAGCGCCACCTGAGGGAGCACGAGCGGCGCCGCGCCGAGCGCGAGGCGGCGTGACCTTCCACACAGCAGCCGATCCAGGATCGGGCTATCCTAGCCGCCCATATGGGTGGCGCCGCGCTTTTTCGCATCGTGGCCGGCCTGATGAGCCTTGCGCTCGCCGCGTGCGCGAGCGCGCCGGTGGCGCGCGTGGATTCGCGTGGCGCCGCCGCGGCGGATCAGGCGTTGAAGATGGTCGGCAAGCCCTATCGCTTCGGTGGCTCGACGCCCGCTAAAGGCTTCGATTGCAGCGGGCTCGTCCAGTACAGCTTCCGGCAGGCCGGCGTGGCCCTGCCGCGCGACACGGAGCAGCAGCGACGCGCCTCGGCCAGCATCCGGGTGTCGAGCCTGCGGCGTGGAGACCTGGTGTTCTTCAACGAAGGGTGGAGGAGGAACTCGCACGTCGGCATCTATCTCGGCAGCGGGAAGTTCGTGCATGCGCCGTCCTCCGGCGGGCACGTGCGCACCGAGTCGCTCGACTCTCCGTACTGGAAGAAGCACCTGTCCGAAGCGCGCCGGGTTTGACTCAGGTCAGCTGTCGCGCTGCAAGCAGGCCGCTTTGCAGCGCCCCCGCCACGGTTCCCGCTTCGCCCTGCGTATCGGTCGCTTCGCCGGCAAAATAGAGCGTGTCGCCGAGCGGCGCCTGCAGCGCCTCTCTCGCCCCTTCGCCGCCGACCCTGACGTAGCTGTAAGCGCCGCGCGCGTAGGGATCGGCCTGCCAATCGTGAGCGTGGATCGCCACGAGCTCCCCCTGCCTGCCGAAGATCGATTTCAAGCTGTGCAACGCGCGCCGCACCACCTCGTCGCGCTTCAATCCGGCCAGGCGAACCGCCTTCGGGCCGCCTGCCCAGCCGATCAGGAAGGGAGCGCGCGTCGGCAAAGGGGTCCAGAAGGTCGGAAATGCGGCTGCCGGCGAATGGAAAAAAGCGACCTCGGGATGCTGCTCCTCCCAGAAGGCGGCGCGAAAGCGAAGCGCGATCTTTACCACCGGTCCGGCCGCCAGCTTTTTCAGCGGCTGTCGCTTTTCCGTCAGATCGGGAATGAAGCGCACCGCGCCCGATTGCAGCACGCCCAGCGGCAAGCTGACGATGGCTTTACGGGCGCGATAGCGGAACTGCGCGCCGAGGCACTGGCCGCGCACTTCGACCGAGCCGCGTTGCCAGCGGATCTCGCGCACCACGTTTTGCAGCCGCACGTCGCTCCCCGCCAGCGAATCGAGCAATGCGCTGTAGCCGCCGAGGGGACGAAACTGCGCTCCCAGCTGCGGGCTGGCGCACCATTCCTCGACGATCGCGCGTGCGCTCGCCCGCGAGGGGTCGGCCGCATCGAAGCCCTCGACCATCATGCGGGCGAAGCTGCGCGTGCGTCGGGATAGCCCCGGCTTGCGCGCCAGGAAAGCCGCGAACGACGAATCCTTCGCTTTCAGCGCGGCGGTGCTGCGCATGGCTTTTCGCGCTTCGGCAAACGCGTCGATGGCGCGAAGGCCCCCCTCCATCACGAAGCGTTGCGTGCGCGCCGAATCCAGCGCCGCGCTGCCGGCCCTTTGCAGCAGGGCCAGCGTGACCGGGGGGCGGCCGTGGATGAACTCGGCGCCAAGCTCGACGGGAGCGCTCAGGCCCGGGAAGCGGCGCGTCCAGCAGCGGCCGCCGATGCGGCTGCGGGCTTCGAGAACCAGCACCGAGCGGCCGGCGTGCGCGAGCTCATCGGCTGCGGCAAGTCCCGCCGCGCCGGCGCCAATGACGATTACGTCGAGTACGATAATCCTTACGGGTTTGGTCGGGTATTTCAGATTTTAACCGCGCAATTCGGCGATAATTCTGCCCCTCTTTTAGCATGATAAAAATCGAAGGACTGGTGAAAGCGTTCGGCCCGAAGCGGGTCGTCGACGACATTTCGTTCACGGTCGAGCGCGGCGAAGTGCTCGGCTTCCTCGGCCCGAACGGCGCCGGCAAGTCGACCACCATGCGCATGATCACAGGATTCATGCCGCCCAGCGCCGGCAGCGTCACGGTCGGCGGCTACGACGTCGTCGAATCGCCGCTCGAGGCGAAGCGCCTGATCGGCTACCTGCCCGAGAACGCCGCCGCCTATCCCGACATGACGGTGAAGGGCTTTCTCGATTTCGCCGCCGCGCTGCGCGGGCTCGAAGGCCAGGCGCGCAGCAAAGCCGTGCAGCGCGTGGTCGAGCTGTGCTTTCTCGACTCGGTGCTCCACCAGTCGATCGACACGCTGTCGAAGGGCTATCGGCACCGCACCTGCCTCGCGCAGGCGCTGGTCCACGATCCCGACGTCCTCGTCATGGACGAGCCGACCGACGGGCTAGACCCGAACCAGAAGCACGAGGTGAGAAACCTGATCCGCAAGCTCGGCAAGAGCAAGGCGATCGTGTTCTCGACGCATATCCTGGAGGAGGTCGACGCCGCCTGCACGCGCGCGATCATCATCGACCGCGGCAGGATCGTCGCCAACGGCACGCCCGATGAGCTGCGCGGCATGTCCGAGCTGGCCGGCGCCGTGACGCTGTCGGCGCGTGGCGCCACCGAGGAAAAGCTCGCCGCCTTGGGAAGAGTGGAGCGCCTGGATGGAGGGTTCCGCATCTATCCGCGCGACAAGGCGCGCGCCGCGGAGCTCGCGCAGGGCATCGTCGAGCTGGTCAACCGGGAGGGCTGGAAGGTGGACGGCATGTACAGCGAGCCGGGGCAGCTCGACGAGGTGTTCCGCCGCATCACCCTGCCCGACACGGTGAAGCGATGAAGCCGATCCTCACCATCGCCAGGCGCGAGCTGGTCAGCTATTTCACCTCGCCGGTGGCCTACGTGTTCCTGGTGATCTTCCTGCTGCTCACCGGCTTTTTCACCTTCACCGCCGGCAATTTCTTTGAAAGGGGAGAAGCCAGCCTGGCCGCCTTCTTCGGCTGGCACCCCTGGCTGTACCTGGTTCTCGTGCCGGCGGTCGGCATGCGGCTGTGGGCCGAGGAGCGCCGTTCCGGCACGCTCGAGCTGCTGCTGACCATGCCGATCACGCCCTGGCAGGCGATCGTCGCCAAGTTCCTCGCTTCGTGGGCGTTCCTGGCGGTCGCCCTCGCGCTCACCTTCCCGACGGTCATCACGGCGAACATCCTCGGCGACCCCGACAACGGCCAGATCGTCGCAGGCTATCTCGGCAGCCTGCTCCTCGCCGGCGCCTATCTCGCCATCGCCTGCATGACCTCGGCGATGACGCGCAACCAGGTGGTCGCCTTCATCCTGTCGGTGGTCCTGTGCCTGTTCCTGATCCTCGCCGGCTTCAACCCGGTCACCGACCTGCTCACGCGCTGGGCGAGCCCGGCCCTGGTCGACACGGTCGCGGCGTTCTCGGTGGTGACGCATTTCGACGGCTTCCAGCGCGGCGTGATCGACCTGCGCGACCTGGTCTTCTTCCTGTCGGTGATCGGCTTTGCGCTGTTTGCGACCGGCATCATCATTCGAGGCCATCGCGCCGGATGAAGAAATACGAGCACCTGATCTACTCTGCAGTGGGCCTCGCGGCGCTGCTGCTGCTGCTGGTGGCATTCAACTACCTCGTGTCCACCACCTCGGTGCGCGTCGACCTCACGGACGGCAAGCTCTACACCCTCTCCGACGGCACGCGCAAGATCCTCAAGCGCCTGTCCTCCCCGGTGAAGGTGAAGCTCTATATCTCCCAGGGCGAAGCGGTGCCCGTGCCGCTGCGCAGCTTCGCGCAGCGCGTCGAGGACCTGGTGCGCGAGTTCGAGCGGGCTTCCAACAACAACCTGAAGATTGAAAGGTATAACCCGAGGCCCGACTCCGAGGAGGAGGACGCTGCGCAGCTCGACGGCATCGAGCCGCAGCAGCTGGTGAGCGGCGAGTCGTTCTACCTCGGCGCGGCGATCAGCCAGCTCGACCGCAAGCAGACGCTCGCGGCGATCTCGCCGCAGCGCGAGCGGCTGCTCGAGTACGACCTGGTGCGCGCCATCGCGCGCGTCGGCTCGGCCGAGCGGCCGAAGCTCGGCCTGATGGCCGGGCTGCCGGTGCTCGGCGAGAAGTTCAATCCCTTCACGCGGCAGAGCTCCGAGCCGTGGGTGCTGGCGAACGAGCTCAAGCGCGAGTTCGACGTGAAGGAAGTGCCGATGAGCGCGAAGGAGATCGACAAGGACCTCAACGTGCTGCTGCTGATCCACCCGCGCGACGCGCAGCCGGAGACCGAGTACGCGCTCGACCAGTTCGTGCTACGCGGCGGCAGGCTGATCGCGTTCGTCGACCCATACGCCTATTTCGACCAGGCGCCGACCATGCCGGGCATCCCGCCGCAGCCGAGCAGCTCGACGCTGCCGACGCTGTTCAAGGCCTGGGGGCTGGAGATGGATCCGGGCAAGGTCATCGCCGACGTCGTGTTCGCCTCGGGCGGCGGGCAGCGCTACACGCCGACGGTGCTTTCGCTCAACCGCACCGCGTTCAGCCGCGACGACGTGGTCACCGGATCGATCGAGACCCTGCTCTATGCTTTCGGGGGTGCCTTTCAAACAAAATCAGTTGATGGAATTCGCGTTACGGAGCTGGTGAAAAGCTCGCCCAACTCGATGCTGGTCGACGGCGCCGACGCCACCAAGTCGGGCGACGAGGCGACGCGGAACTTCAAGCCCTCCGGACAGGCGCTGCCGCTGGCGCTGCGCTTGAGCGGCAAGTTCAAGACTGCTTTCCCGGATGGCCTTCGGGTCGACAAGAAACCCCTTCCCGGGACGCCGCAGCTGCGCGAATCCAGCGCCGAAAACACCGTCACCCTGGTTGGCGACGTCGACATGCTGGCCGACGGCGCGGCGGTCGATATCCAGGAGGTGTTCGGCCGGCGCATCGTCGTGCCCTCGAACGGCAACCTGGCGTTTGCCATGGGCCTGGTCGAGCAGTTCGCCGCCGGCGACGAGCTGATCTCGCTGCGCAGCCGCGCCACGGCGTTCCGGCCGCTCACCGTGGTGCGCGAGCTCGAGGCCGAGGCGCAGAAGCAGTACTTCGGCAAGATCCAGTCGCTCGAGGACGAGCTGCAGAAGACCACCGCCAAGCTGCAGGAGCTGCAGAAGGCGCAAGGGGGTCCCGCGGGCAAGTCCGCGCAGATCCTCAGCCCCGAGCAGCAGGCCGAGCTCGAGCGCTTCCGCAAGACGGTGGCCGAGACGCGGCTCGCGCTGAAGGAAGTGCGCAAGAACCTGCGCCAGGACGCCGAAAGCCTGGTGTTCTGGACGAAGGTGGCCAACATCGCGCTGATGCCTCTGCTGGTGGCAGCGGCCGGCCTGCTGCTCGCGGCTCTGAGAAGAAGAAAGGCATGAACGCCCGCATCGCGGCCGTCCTGGTGGTGCTGCTGGCGGTCATCGGCGGCGGCGCGCTGTTCTACTACCAGCAGGAGCGCTCCCGTTCGCCGGCGAACGTCGGCACGCTCGGCCAGCCGCTGCTCAAAGGCCTGAAGGTCTCCGAGGTGGCCTCGATCCGCATCGTCGAGCCGAAGGCAGCGCTCACGTTGCAGCGCAAGGAGGAGGGCTGGGTGATCGCCGAGCGCGACGGCTTTCCGGCGGACCTCGGCAAGGTGCGCGGGTTCGTGCTGCAGGCGCTTGGCCTCAAGATCGGGCAGAGCGAGCCGATCGGCGACCCGGACCGCGCGCGCCTCAACCTGGACCAGTCCGGCACGCAGGTCGAGTTCGCCGGCGCGGACGGCAAGGCGCTGGCGAGGCTGGTTGTCGGCAGGAAATACTTCAGGCGCGAGGTCGAAAATCCCGACAAGGCGAGCGCCGACGGCCGCTTCGTGATGCTGCCCGCCGACCCGAAGACGGTGCTCGTCGTCTCCGACCCTCTCCGGCAGGCCAGCGCGAGGAGCGCCGACTGGCTCGATCGCCGCTCGTTCAAGGTCGAAAAGCTCAGGAGCCTCGAAGTACGCTACCCCGACGGCAGCCGCTGGCGGATCGAGCGCCCTGCCGACAATGCCGGGTGGAAGCTGGCCGGCGCCGGGCGCGGGGAGAAGCTCGACATCGCGCGCGCCAACTCGGCTTCCTACTCGCTCAGCCTGCTCGAGCTGGCCGATGTCGCCCCCCAGGATGCGAAGGACACCGGCCTCGAGCGCCCGACCCTGATCAACGCCACCACGCTCGACGGCGCTGCGTACTCGATCAAGGTCGGCAGGCTGGAGGGCGAGAACTATTACGTCCGCTTCCCGTCCTCGCCGCACACCGTGCTGGTTCCCAAGTCCAGGCTCGAGGACACGCTGAAGAAACGCGGCGAGCTGCTCGAGAAAAAAGCAGGCGCGAAATGACTTTCGAAGCGCACGTCCCTGAAATCTCCGGGGTGATCCAGCTCGCGGTCGCGCCGGTGTTCCTGCTGACGGCGATCGGCACCCTCATCGCCGCGCTCAACATCCGCCTGGGCCGCGCCGTCGACCGGCGCCGCGCGCTGGAAGAACTGCTGCCGCGCATGAACAGCGTTGAAGAGCCCTCGGCGCAGGAGGAGCTGCAGACGATTGCGCGGCGCATCCGCTTCGTCTACCTGTCGATCCTGTTTGCGGTAGTCTCCGCGCTGTTCGTCTGCCTGCTGATCGCCGGCGCCTTCCTCGGCGCCTTTGTCAGGGTCGACATCTCCTACACCATTGGCAGCCTGTTCGTTTGCGCGATGTTCGCCCTGATCGTCTGCCTGCTTTTGTTTTTACGCGAGATTTTCCTCGCCGTGTCGACGCCCCGCTACACCCCCCGCTGACGGGGCTCTTCCCCAGCCCGGCGGGATACTGCTATAACTCGGCGCGAGGAGGCAGGCCTTGTCAAATTCCATCGAACGAATCAGGACCATCGCGCTCGTCGGCCAGTCCGGGGCAGGAAAGACCACGCTGGCCGAGGCGCTGCTCGCAAGAGCGGGGGCGATCCCCGCGGCCGGCAGCGTCGAGCGCGGCACCACCGTGTGCGATTACACCCCGCTCGAGAAGCAGCTGCAGCACTCCCTGAAGCTCGCCGTCGCGAGCTTCGACGCCAAGACCAACGGCGAAGCCACCCGCATCCACCTGCTCGACACCCCCGGCTACCCCGATTTTCTCGGCCAGTCGCTGCCGGCCCTCGCCGCGGTGGAAACCGCCGCCATCGTCATCAACGCGCAGAACGGCATCGAGATGATGACCGGACGCTTCATGCAGTGGGCGGCGAAGCGCGGCCTCGACCGGCTGCTCATCGTCAACAAGATCGACGCCGACAACGTCGAGCCGGAGGACCTGCTCGAGCGCATCCAGCAGACGTTCGGCAAGGAATGCCTGCCGCTCAACCTGCCCGCCGGCAACCGCAGCAAGGTCTCCGACTGCTTCTTCGCTCCTTCGGGCGAAGCCGACTTCTCGTCCGTGGACGAGGCACACCGCAAGCTGGTCGACCAGGTGGTCGAAGTCGACGAGAAGCTGATGGAGGCCTACCTCGAGAAGGGCGAGGTGACGCCCGCGGAGCTGCACGCGCCGCTCGAGCGGGCGCTGCGCGAGGGGCATCTCATCCCGGTGGTGTTCACCTCGGCGAAGACCGGGGCGGGGATCGCCGAGCTGATGGACATCATCGTGCAGCTGCTTCCCAATCCGCTGGAGGGAAACCCGCCGGTCTATGTCAAGACGGCCGCGGATGGGAAAGCGAGCGAGCTGCGGGCCGAGCCCGATCCGAAGCAGCACGCCCTCGCCCACGTTTTCAAGATCGAGATCGACCCGTACATCGGGCGCCTCGCGGTGTTCCGCGTGCATCAGGGGCGCCTGACCCCGGGGGGCCAGCTCTATATCGGCGAGGGCCGCAAGCCGATCAAGGCCGGGCACCTGTTCCTGCTGCGCGGCAAGCAGCAGGTCGAGGTGCACGAGGCGCTGCCGGGCGACATCTGCGCCATCGCCAAGATCGACGAGATCCAGTTCGACCACGTGCTGCACGACTCCGCCGAGGACGCGCAGGTGCACGCGCGGCCGCTCGAGCTGCCGACCTCGGTGTTCGGGCTGGCGGTGCTGCCGAAGAAGCGCGGCGACGAGCAGAAGGTCTCGGACGTGCTGCACAAGATCATTGCGGAAGATCCGTGCTTTCGCATCGAGCACAACGCCCAGGCGAACGAGACGGTGATGCGCGGGCTCGGCGAGATGCACCTGCGGACCGTGCTCGAGAAGATGTCGTCGCAGTACAAGCTCGAGCTGGACACGCGCCCGCCGTCGATCCCGTACCGGGAGACGATCGGGGCCAAGGCGGAGGGCCACAGCCGCCACAAGAAGCAGACCGGCGGCGCCGGCCAGTTCGGCGAGGTGTTCCTGAAAGTGGAGCCGCTGCCGCGCGGCAGCGGGTTCGAATTCGTCGACAGCGTGAAAGGCGGCGCGATCCCCAACCAGTTCATCCCATCGGTCGAGAAAGGCGTGCGCAGCGTGCTCGACACCGGCTACATCGCCGGCTTCCCGCTGCAGGACGTGCGCGTGATCGTGTACGACGGCAAGAGCCATCCGGTCGACTCCAAGGACGTCGCCTTCATGTCGGCGGGCCGCAAGGCCTTCCTCGATGCCCTGGCCAAGGCGCGTCCGGTGGTCCTCGAGCCGATCGTCAACGTCGACATCATCGCGCCCGAGACCAAGATGGGGGACATCGCCGGCGAGCTGTCCGGGCACCGCGGGCAGATCAAGGGCTCGGACACGCCACGTCCCGGCACCGTGCAGATCTCGGCGCAGGCGCCGCTCTCCGAGCTCGAGCACTTCCCGGCCCGCCTCAAGTCGCTCACCGCGGGCCACGGCTCGTACAGCCTCGAGTTCAGCCACTACGAGCCGGCGCCGCCGCAGCTGCAGCAGAAGCTCGTCGCCGCGCACCGGCCGGCCGCCGCCGAGGACTGAGCCGCGCCGTGCGCTACTTCAGCCGCGGCCGCGGCGCGCCGCCGCTCGTGTTCGTGCACGGCTTTACCTGCGATCACACCGACTGGCGGTT
>DATILQ010000201.1:0-24889 GCA_035476235.1 Burkholderiales bacterium | reverse complement strand
CGCTGCCGCCGATGGACTTCGCCAACGCCTTCCACGTGCTGCGCGAGCTGGGGCACACCGGCGAAGGCGAGCTCCTGCCGCGCGAGGCCCTCACCGCCATTCACTGGACGCACCGCGTGTTCGCGCTCGTCCTGGTGGCCGCCGTGGGCTGGGCCGCCTTCAAGGCGTCCAGAATTGCGGCGTTACGGCCGCTGGCGGCGCTTACCGGGATCCTTCTTGTGCTGCAGTTCTCGCTCGGCGTGGCCAATGTGGCGGTCGGCCTGCCGCTGGCGCTCGCCGCCGCTCACAATGCCGGCGCCGCGCTTCTGCTCGTCTCGCTCGTCGTGGTAAACTTTTTTGCTTTCCGCGGCTTGCGCCCGTTCCGGTGAATACCCAGGTCCTTTCCCAGAGCTTCACGCAAAAACTGCGCGCCTACTACGCGCTCACCAAGCCGCGCGTGGTGTCGCTGATCGTCTTCACGGCGGTGATCGGCATGTTCCTCGCCACGCCGGGAATGGTGCCGGCGCAGGTGCTGCTCGCCGGCACGCTCGGCATCGCGCTGGTCGCCGGCGCCGCGGCGGCGATCAATTGCCTGCTGGAGCAGAAGATCGACGCGGTGATGCAGCGCACGCGCTGGCGGCCGCTGCCGCGCGGCGAGCTGACGGTGCAGCAGACGCTGGTTTTCACCGCCGCGATCGGCAGCCTGGGCCTGTGGCTGCTCTACCGCTTCGTCAACCCGCTGACCATGTGGCTCACCGTCGCCACTTTCATCGGCTACGCGCTCGTCTATACCGTGCTCTTGAAGCCGGCGACGCCGCAGAACATCGTCATCGGCGGCGCCTCGGGCGCCATGCCGCCGGTGCTGGGCTGGGCCGCGGTCACCGGCGAGGTGACGACCGAGGCGATGCTGCTATTCCTCATCATCTTCGCCTGGACGCCGCCGCACTTCTGGTCGCTCGCTCTGTACCGCACCGAGGACTATGCGCGGGCCGGCGTCCCCATGCTTCCGGTGACCCATGGCAAGCCGTACACGCGCCTCCAGGTGCTGCTCTACACGCTGATCCTCTTCGCCGTGAGCCTGCTGCCCTATGTGGTGCGAATGAGCGGGTGGCTCTATCTCGGTGCCGCGATCGCGTTGGGAGGGGTATTCGTCGCTTATGCGCTGCGCATCTATTTCGCGTACAGCGACGTCGTCGCACAGAAAACTTTCCGCTACTCGATTGCCTACCTTGCCGCATTGTTTGCCGCGCTTCTCGTCGATCATTATCTGTAGCCTTGCGCTGCTCGCCGCCTGCGACAGCGCCGGCCCGAAGTTCAAGAGCACCGACATCACCGGCGTCGAGTACGGCAGGACGCTCGAGCTCACCGACCAGAACGGCAAGCCGCGTCGCCTCGAGGACTTCCGCGGCAAGGCGGTGGTGCTGTTCTTCGGCTTCACGCACTGTCCCGACGTCTGCCCCACGACGCTGGCCGATGTCGCCAGCGCGTTGAAGAGCCTCGGCCCGGATGCCGAGCGCGTGCAAGTTCTCTTCGTTACCGTCGACCCAGAGCGAGACGACCCGAAGGCGCTCGCGCAGTATGTCGGCGCCTTCGATCCGCGGTTTCTCGCGCTTTACGGCGACCTGGCGGCCACGCAGCGCACCGCCAAGGAATTCAAGATCTACTTCGAGAAGCGCAAGAGCGGCGACAGCTATACGATCGACCACAGCGCGCAGGCGTACGCCATCGACCCCCAGGGGCGCCTGCGCCTGCTCGTACGCCACGACCGCATCCGCGAAGATCTCGCGGACGATCTGCGCACTTTGCTGCGGTAGTTTTTTATCATTCTGTCCGATGCCGCGGGCGCGCCTGCAAATTGCTATATAGTTTTTCGAGGAGGCAAGCTTGGGCGGGCAATGAATTCCGACTCAACATCGCGCGCCAGGGTCGCGGCGATCGCTGACGGGATGATCGCGGCGCGGTCCGGCACGCGCGGCAGCCCTGCGGATTCGCGCGACCTGTTTCTCGCCGCGCTCGATGTTTCGGCCGACCTGATCTACGTCGTAGACACCGCGTCCGGAAAGCTTCTGGAAGTCAACCAGACGACCTGCTCGGCGCTGGGTTATGCGCGCGATGAGCTGCTCACGATGACGATCGGGGACATTCAAGAAGGGTCGTATGCGGCAGGCTTCCAGAAACGCCTCGCCCACCTGGTGGGCATCCGTCCGAGAGCGTTCACCCGCAAGTCTGTCTTCCGCCGCAAGGACGGAACCACATTTCCTGTCGAGATCAACGCGCGCGCCGTCGAGCTAGGCGGCAAAGTCGTGATGGTTTCGGTCATGCGCGACGTGAGCGAAAGCGAGCGCATCGAGCGGGAATTGAGCCTGTCGGAAGAGCGGTTTTTCACGATCTTCCGCTCCAGCCCCGTGGCCATGGCCATCGGCACGGCGACGGACGGACGGCTGATCGACGTCAACGACCGCTATTTGGAGCTGTTCGGGTGCCGGAGAGACGAATTGATCGGACGCACGACCGCCGAACGCGGTGACTGGGTCGATCCCGAGCAACGGATGGAGCTGGTACGGCGCATCGAGAGCGGAGAAAAGATACGCAACGTCGAAGCACGCTTCCGCAGGAAATCGGGGGAGATCGGATTTGCGCTTTTCTCCATGGAAATCGTGCGGCTGCGCGGCGAGTCCGTGCTGGTGACCATGCGCGTCGACATCACGGAGCGCAAGCGCACGGAGGAGGCGCTGCGGCAGGCGCTCGAGGAGCGCGAGCGCCTGGTGCGCGACCTGCACGACGGCATCGTGCAGCAGATCTACGCGGTCGGCCTGCGCCTGGAGCAAGCGCAGCGCAACGTGGTGGAGGGCGCGGCGCGGTCGGCGGCCGACGGGCTCGCGCAGGCGATCACGGATCTCAACACCGTCATCCGCACGCTGCGCGGCCATATCCTCGGCTCGTCGCCGCAGGTTCTCGACGGCCATCAGCTGCGCGCCGAACTGCAGGAGCTCGCCCGCTCGGTGGACGGGGCGCAACGGCTGCGCTTCCGGCTGGAAATCGATCAGGAGGCGGCGTTGCGCTTGACGCCCGACCGCGTAAATCAGGTGCTGAATATCGTACGCGAGGCGATGAGCAACAGCCTGCGCCATTCGTGCGGCCAGCACGGCCTGGTTTCGCTGCAATCGAATCGAGACGGCGTGCGCGTCGTTGTCGAGGACGATGGGCACGGATTCGACCGGGACCGCGCAGGCTCCGACGGTCAGGGATTGCGCAACATGGCGGCGCGGGCATCGCAGCTCAATGCGCCTCTAAAGATTCATTCCAGCCCCGGCGGCGGAACGCGCATCACGCTCGAAATCCCTGCGCTCAATGGCGAAGTCGTCCGTTAGCGAGAACCGAATCAGGCTGCTGCTCGTCGACGATCACGAGATCGTCCGCCTGGGGCTGCGCGCTCTTCTGAGCCATTCGGAAGGCCTAGAAGTCGTCGGCGAAGCCGCAAGCACTGTGGACGCCGTCACCGAAGCGATCCGCCTGAAGCCCGACATCGTGCTGATGGACGTCCGCCTCAAGGACGGCAGCGGGGTGGAGGCATGCCGGGATATTCTCGACGCCAATCCCCGTACGCGGGTGGTCTTCCTCACCTCGTTTCCAGACGAGGAAGCCGTGCTCTCCGCCGTCTTCGCCGGAGCGAGCGGATACCTGCTGAAGGAGATTGGCGGCGAGGCCCTGCTTGGCGCGATCCGCACCGTTGCCGCGGGCCAGTCCATCCTCGATCCGGTCGCGGTGCGCGTCATGACGGAACGGATGGACAGCCTGGCCGGTCATGGCGGCAGCGGCGGAGAATCCCTTTCCCCGCAGGAACGGCGGGTCCTCGAGCTCGTCGCGCGGGGGAAGACGAACAAGCAAATCGGCACCGAGCTGGGCCTCAGCGACAGGACGATCAAGAACTATCTCAGCAATATCTTCCAGAAGCTTCGCGTCAGCCGGCGCGCGCAGGCCGCCGCGATCTACAGCCAGCGCCCGCGCTAGGGCCATTCGGCTCCATCCGTCGGGGCCAAATGCCGTGCCGGCCGGCCCTGCCCGCTTCGGCTGCATCCGCGTAATTTTCAAGTGAGATGAAGCACATATCCGCGCTGGCGCCGGAATGAAAACATGGTCGCGCCGACAATCCGGGTCTTGCTCGCGGAGGACGTCGCTGCAGACGCCGAGCTCGAGATCCGCGAGCTGAAGCGCGCGGGACTGCGCGTGACGCCGCGGATCGTCGAACGGCACGACGATTTCTTGGCGGCGCTGCGCGAGTTCGCGCCGCATGTGATCCTTTCGGATTTTACGATGCCTGGCTTCGACGGCATGGAGGCGCTCGCGCTCGCCCGGGAAATCTCGCCGGACACTCCGTTCGTTTTCGTCTCCGGCACGATCGGCGAGGAGTACGCGATCCGGGCCATAAAGGGCGGCGCTACCGACTATGTGCTCAAGAGCAATCTCGTGCGCCTCCCCGTCGCAGTCACGCGCGCGCTCGACGAGGCAAAGGAGCGCGGCGAGCGGCGGCGCGCCCAAGTCGAGCTCGACGTTGCGCGCGATCGCCTGCGCGAGCGCGAGGCGGGTCTGCGCCGCGCGCAGGCCATGGCAAAGCTCGGCCATGTGATTACCGGCGCCGACGGCGTCTTTGCGAGCTGGTCGGAGACGCTGCCTTCGTTGATCGGCGTCGAGCCCTCGGAAATGCCGGCCAGTACCCGCAAGTGGCTCGACCTGCTCCATCCGGACGATCGAGAGCGATTGCGCAGCGCAAGCATCGAAGCGGAAGTCAAAGGAACCCGTGTCGACGTCGAATACCGGCTGCGGCGGCCCGAGGGCGCATGGATTCACATCCGGCAGGTCATCGAGCCGCTGCAGGACCAGTCGGCGGTCGCATCCAAGCGCTGGTTCAGCACGCTGCAGGACGTGACTGAGGAAAAGGAGGCGGAAACAAGGATCATCCGGCTGAACCGTGTTCACGCGGTGCTGAGTGGAATCAATGCCGCTATTGTGCGAATCCGCGATCGGCAGGAGCTGTTCCACGAAGCCTGCCGCATCGCGATCGAGCATGGGAAATTCCGCATGGCCTGGATTGGGCTCGTGGACCGTGAAGCGATGTTAGTGAAGCCTGTCGCCTGGCATGGAACCGATGCGGAGTACATCCACCTGATGCCGTTGGGGCTGGTCGACACCGAACCTCACGGGCGCGGCCTGGCGGGTCGAGCGGTCAGGGAACGCACGGCGATCACCGTCGACGATATGACGCAGGATCCGCGCATCCTGTTGAGGAAGGAAGCTCTCGAGCGTGGGTTCCGCTCTCTGGTCATGCTTCCGCTGATGATCGCGGAGGAATCAGTGGGTGTACTGGCGCTGTACGCCGGCGAAGTCGCATTCTTCGATGAGGAGGAGATGAAGCTTCTGCGCGAGCTGGTGGGCGACATTGCGTTCGCGGTTGAGCACATGCAGAAGGAAGAGCGACTGAGGCGGCTAACCCGCGTGAACGCGATGCTCAGTGGCATTAACGGGGTCATCGCGCGCGTCCGGGATCGCCGCGAGCTGTTTCAGGAGGCCTGCCGCATTGCGGTCGATACGGGAGGTCTTCAATTTGCCTGGCTGGCCATCGTGGATGAGAAAGAGGAGAGCCTGAAGCCGGTCGCCTCGGCGGGGGCCGACGCGGGGTTTTTGAAGATGATCGAGAGCGGTCTTTCGCTGCGCGATGAAGCGCCCGGCGGCCATGGCATCGGCGCCGTAGCGGTGAGGGAGAGGCGGGCGCTGGTCGTGAACGACACGCAAAGCGACCCGCGTATCCGGCACAAGAAGGGGCTCGATGAGCGGGGCGTTCGCTCGGCTGCAATCCTGCCCTTGATCGTGTCGGGAAGGGCAGTGGGCAGCTTCGGCCTGCATTCGCGCGAGGTTGGCTACTTCGACGAAGAGGAAATGAAGGTCCTCAACGAACTGGCCGGCAACATTGCATTCGCGCTCGATCACATCGAGAAGGAGGAAAAGGTCGAGAGATTGACCCGCGTTTACGCCGTGCTCAGCGGAATCAACGCGGCGATCGTGCGAACCCGCGATCGGCACGAGTTGTTCCAGGAAGCCTGCCGCATCGCGATCGACCATGGAAAATTCCGCATGGCCTGGGTCGGCCTCGTGGATCGCAGTGCCGGGCTGGTCAAGCCGGTTGCCTCGGCCGGCGAGGTGGGAGACTTCTTCGAGTCGGCGCCCCTGGCAGTGACTGAAACGAAGCCCGGCGGCCATGGTCTTGCGGGACGGGCAGTCAGGGCCATGAAGCCCATGATCTCGAACGACGTCACGAATGATCCGCAGAGACTGATGAGAAAGGAGCTGGATGAGCGCGGAATCAAATCGCTGGCCATCATTCCGCTGATGGTCGATGGCGAGGCGATCGGCGTGCTTGCCTTGTATGCCGCAGAGGTCGGCGCCTTCGACGAGGAGGAAATGCGTCTGCTGGTCGAGCTTGCGGGCGACATATCGTTCGCGCTAGAGCACATCGACAAGGCGGAGAAGCTCGACTATCTCGCCTACTACGACCAGCTCACCGGCCTTGCAAACCGCACGTTGTTCTACGAGCGCGTCGAGCAGCTCCTGGCAGCCGCGGCGCTGGAGGGGCGCAAGATCGCGCTCGTCATTCTCGATGTAGAACGATTCAAGACCATCAACGACTCGCTTGGACGTCAGGAGGGCGACGCGCTGTTGAAGCAGATCGCCGAGCGGATGTCTCAGAACGATGACGGTGCGTTGCGCGTTGCGCGAATCAGCGCGGACCACTTTGCCGTCGTAGGCCGCGCCGCGCAGTCCGAGGACGAAGTCGCGCGCCGCGTCGAGCGGCGGTTGCAAAGGGTCTTCGGCCCGCCGTTTCGCATCGGGGATACCGAACTCAGGATCAACGCCAAAGCGGGGATCGCGCTCTTTCCGGGCGACGGCTCGGACCCCGATACGCTCTTCCGCAACGCGGAATCCGCGCTCAAGAGGGCGAAATCGCAGGGCGAGCGTTATCTGTTCTACACCGCGCAGATGACCGAGCGCGTCGCGGAGAAGCTGGCGCTCGAGAACAAGCTGCGGCAGGCGCTGGAGAAGGACGAGTTCGTCCTGCACTACCAGCCGAAAGTAGATCTTGAGCGTCGAAGCATCGTCGGAGTCGAGGCGCTGATCCGCTGGCAAAGCCGCGAACTGGGCCTGGTGCCGCCGCTGCAGTTCATTCCGCTGCTGGAAGAGACCGGGTTGATCCAGCAGGTCGGCTCCTGGGCGTTAAGGCGCGCGTCGCTCGATCACCGTGCCTGGGCAGAACAGGGCCTCAAAGCGCCGCGCGTGGCCGTCAACGTGTCTCCAATCCAGCTGCGGCAGCGCATCTTCGTCGAGGTCATCGAACACGCGATCATGGAAGGGCTGACGCCGACGGCGATCGACCTGGAGATCACCGAGAGCCTGATCATGGAGGACATCGAGGGGAACATCCAGAAGCTGAATGCCGTGCGTGCGCTCGGTATCAATATCGCAATCGACGACTTCGGCACTGGCTATTCATCGCTCGGCTACCTGGCGAAGCTGCCGGTGCAGTCGCTCAAGATCGACCGCTCGTTCATCATTGCCATGCACCAGGATGCCAACGCGATGACGCTCGTCTCGACGATCATCTCGCTGGCGCACTCGCTCCGCCTCAAGGTAGTCGCCGAGGGCGTGGAGACGGAAGAACAGGCGCAGATGCTTCGCCTGCTGAAATGCGACGAGATGCAGGGCTACCTGTTCAGCAAGCCGCTACCGACAGCGGGCTTGGTCGAACTCCTCCGAAAAAGCTCCTAAGGAGGACTCAGACGCCTGCCGGCGCGGGCAGGGCGCGCAGCGCGTCCGGGTTGCCGATCGCCTTGCGCATTTTCTCCAGCGCCTTGGTTTCGATCTGGCGGATGCGCTCGGCCGACACCTTGAACTCGGCGGCGAGCTCGTGCAGCGTGGCCGCGTCCTTCTCGCGCAGCCAGCGCGCCTCGATGATGCGGCGGCTGCGCGGGTCGAGGCCGGCGAGCGCCTTCTGCAGGCCGGCGGCCTGCACGCGCTCGGACTCTTCGGCCTCCAGCACGCGGAACGGCTCGCTTTCGCTGTCGGCGAGGTATTGCGCCGGGGCGTAGCTGTCCTCGTCGTCGTCGTCGGCCTCGAACGCGATCTCCTGCCCGGAGAGCCGCTTCTCCATCTCGACCACTTCCTCGGGCTTGACGCGCAGCTCGGCGGCCACGCGCCGGATGTCGTCGCCGGTGAGCGGGGCGAGGCCGCTCTTCATCGAGCGCAGGTTGAAGAACAGCTTCCTTTGCGCCTTGGTCGTGGCGACCTTCACCATGCGCCAGTTGCGCAGGATGTACTCATGGATCTCGGCCTTGATCCAGTGGATCGCGAACGACACGAGGCGCACGCCGCGCTCAGGGTCGAAGCGCTTCACTGCTTTCATCAAGCCGATGTTGCCTTCCTGGATCAGGTCCGCGTGCGGCAGCCCATAGCCGAGGTAGCCGCGGGCGACCGCCACCACCAGCCGCAGGTGCGACAGCACCAGCGAGCGGGCGGCCTCAAGGTCGCCTTCCGCGCGGAAGCGCTGCGCAAGGGCACGCTCTTCCTCTGCGGAAAGAATCGGAAACCGATTGACCGTATGGACGTAGGCCTCAAGGCTGCCCGTGGGCATCGGTACGGGCATCGAACCAAGGGGCATCGTCGTCGCTTGCGTTTGCATTCCTCAGTACCTCCTGGCTGGTTATCTTAGCACTCTCGTCATTAGAGTGCTAACTCCCTCCTTTGTTCCATAAGCTAAGCACGTCTCAACGTAAGCACGTGCTCACATGAGCTATCTACCCTGGCTCGATATCGCGCAGGTGCCGGCTCACCGAAAGGTGGGCGCCGAGCCAGCCGAGCAGGCCGGCGAACAGCACCACCGCCAGGGCATCGCCGGCCGGCAGAAAAGCGAAGCGAAAACTCGAACCGTAGGACTCGGCCAGCACGCTCACCTCGCGGTTGAGCAGGGCGAGCGCGGCAGCAACGATGCCGACCGCCACGGCGCCCCCCGCCAGGCCCTGGAGCAAGCCGAGGTAGTAAAACGGCCGGCGGATGAACGCATCGGTCGCGCCGATCAGCTTCGACACTTCGATCTCGTCGCGCTGCGTGAGGATCTGCAGCCGGATGGTATTGAACGTCACCGCCACGAGGCCGGTGCCGAGCAAGCCGGCGAGCAGCCACAGCCCCAATTTTGCGATGCCGGCCAGGGCGGCGAGGCGGCGCGCCCAGACGGCATCCGCCTGCACGTGGGCCACTCCCGGGAGCTTCGCCAGGTCGGCGGCCAGCGCGTCCACCGCGGCCGCGTTGGTGCTGAGGACGAAGGCATCCGGCAGGGGATTGCGCCCCAGGGCGGCGATGAGCTCGGGAAATCCCTCCACCGCCTGCAGCTCGCGCAGCGCATCCTCGCGCGCCACGAAGCGCAGCGTCGCCACGCGGGGGTCGGCGCGCAGCCTCTTGCCGAGCGCCTCGGCCTCGGCGCGCTTTGCCTCGGGCTGCAGGAACAGCGAGATCTGCGGCTCGAGCGTCAGGCGCGCCGCGATCGCCCGCAGGCTCTCGAGCAGCGTATAGCCGCCCGCCGGAAGCGACAGGGCGATGCCGATGACCAGGGCGCTGGCAAGGCCCGTCGCCTTCGTAAACCGGCGCAGCGCCTGGCCGAACGCGTGACGATGCTGCCGCAACCAGGCGCTCATGCTACTACGCGTCCCCGCTCGAGATGCAGGACGCGCTTGCCGTAGCGCGCGACCAGGCCCTGGTCATGGGTGGCGATGAGCACGGTGACGCCGACCTGGTTGAAGGCGACGAAGATCTCGAGGATGCGGGCGGCCGATTCGGCGTCGAGGTTGGCGGTCGGCTCGTCGGCGATCAGCAGCGAGGGCCGGTTCACCACCGCGCGCGCGATCGCGAGGCGTTGCTGCTCGCCGCCGGAGAGCTGGATCGGGTTCGAGCGCTCGCGCCCGAGCAGCCCGACCTTGTCGAGCGCCGCGCGCACGCGCCGCGCCGCTTCCTTCGGCGCGTGGCCCGAGAAGGCGAGCGGCAGCATCGCGTTGTCGTAGACGCTGCGGTCGTAAAGCAGCTTCTGGTCCTGGAACACGAGGCCGAGGTTGCGCCGCAGGTAAGGGATCGCCGCGCGCTTGAGCGCGCTGATATTCTGCCCTTTGACGATCACCGAGCCCGAGGTCGGCCGCTCGATCGCCGGGATCAGCTTGAGCAGGGTCGATTTGCCGGCGCCGGAGCGCCCGGTGATGAAGGCGAGCTCGCCTTCGCCGATCGCGAAGCTCACGTCCCTCAGCGCCTCCTGGCCGCCGGGATAGCGCTTCGCGACCGCGGAGAAGCTAACCAACCAGCGCCTCGGCGAAATCGCGCGCGGCGAATGGGCGCAGGTCGTCGATGTCCTCGCCTACGCCGACGAACAGAAGCGGAACGGGCCGCTCCCTCGCGATCGCGCAAACCACCCCGCCTTTGGCGGTGCCATCGAGCTTGGTGACGACGAGGCCGGTGAGGCCGAGCGCGTCGTCGAAGGCCTTGACCTGCGCGAGCGCGTTCTGCCCGGTGTTGGCGTCGAGCACGAGGAGCACTTCGTGCGGCGCGCCGGCCTGCGCTTTCGCGGCGACGCGCTTCACCTTGCGAATCTCCTCCATGAGGTGCAGCTGCGTCGGCAGCCGCCCGGCCGTGTCGGCGATGACCACCTCGGCGCCGCGCGCCCGGGCCGCGCCGAGCGCGTCGAACAGCACCGCGCCCGGGTCGCCGGATTGCTGCGCGATCACCGGCACGCCGTTGCGCTCGCCCCAGGCCACCAGCTGCTCGCGAGCCGCCGCGCGGAACGTGTCGCCTGCGGCGAGCAGCACGCTGCGCCCCTGCAACTGCAGCCAGTGCGCAAGCTTGCCGATCGTCGTCGTTTTTCCGGAGCCGTTCACGCCGGCGATCATGATGACGAAGGGCCTTGCCCCGCTAATCTCCAGTTTCCTTTCCAGCGGCAAAAGCAGCTCCACCAGCGCGTCCTTCAACGCGCGTCTCAAGGCCTCCCCGTCTTCGAGCTTTTTCCTTCGCAGCGAAGAAACAATCGCTTGCGTCGCAGCCACCCCGCAGTCGGCCTGCAGCAGCGCGGCCTCGAGCTCGGCGTAGAGCGACTCGTCGACGCGCCGGCGCGCGAGCAGCACGGGGACGGGGGTGTTGAGCACCTCCCGCGTGCGCGCAAGGCCAGCCTTGAGGCGCGCGGCCCAGGAAAGCGCTGCTACCATGGATCGGTGAATTCTAGCAAAGGCAAGCTGCGGATCATCGCCGGCGAATACCGCGGCCGCCGCATCGCGGTGCCGTCAAAGCCGGGGTTGCGCCCGACGCCGGACCGCGTGCGCGAGACGCTGTTCAACTGGCTCGGCCAGCGCCTCGACGGGCTCGCCTGTCTCGACCTTTTCGCCGGCAGCGGCGCGCTCGGCTTCGAGGCCGCATCGCGCGGCGCGGCACGCGTGGTGATGGTCGAGCATGATCGCGCGGTGGCTGCGCATCTGGAGCGCACGCGCGCCCTGGTGGGTGCAAGGCAGGTGGAAATCGTGCAGGGCGACGCGTTCGGCTACCTGGCGCAGCGGGGCGAGAAATTCGACGTGGTTTTCCTCGATCCGCCGTTCAGGCAGAATGCGCTGCCGGCAGTGCTCGAGCGGCTGCCGGCGCGGCTCGCGGCGCTCGCGCGCGTCTACGCGGAAGCCGCGGCACCGCTTGAGCCTCGAGCCGCGTGGCGGGAACTCAAGCGCTCGCGCGCCGGACAGGTGAGCTACCAGCTGCTCGAATGGAGAGGCGATGATCAAGGCCGTCTACCCGGGAACGTTTGATCCGCTCACGCGCGGGCACGAGGACCTGGTGCGCCGGGCGAGCAGGCTGTTCGATGCCGTGGTCCTCGGCGTCGCCGACAGCCGGGCGAAGCGCACCTTTTTCCCGCTGCAGGAGCGCATCGACATGGCCCGCGAAGTGCTCGACGGCGTCAAGAACCTGAAGGTGGTCGGCTTCGACGGCCTGCTGACCGATTTCGTGCGGCAGCAGGATGCGCGCGTCGTGCTGCGGGGGCTGCGCGCGGTATCGGATTTCGAATACGAGTTCCAGCTCGCCGGGATGAACCGCAGCCTTTATCCCGACCTCGAAACCATTTTCCTCACGCCCTCCGAGCAGCACATGTTCATCTCGGCGACGCTGGTGCGCGAGATCGCGGCGTTTGGCGGAGACGTGTCGAAATTCGTCGATCCGCGGGTGGAGAAGCGGCTGAAGGCAAGAGCCGCTAGCGCTGACAGCGCGGGCAGAAAAAAGTAGACCGCTGACCCTGCGCGATGCGGCGAATCGCGCTTCCGCATCGCCTGCAGGGCTGGCCCGCGCGCTCGTACACCCAGTAGCGCTGCTGGAAACAGCCCGGGTTGCCGTCGGCTCCGACGAAATCGCGCAGGCTCGAGCCGCCGGCGCGAATCGCGGCGCGCAGGGTCTCCTTGATGGCGGTCGCCAGCCGGGCGCAGCGGCTGCGCGACAGGCGCCGCGCCGGCGTGCGCGGATGGATTCCGGCGCGGAACAGACTCTCGCTGGCGTAGATGTTGCCGACGCCGGCGATGCGGTGTGCATCCATGAGGAACAGCTTGATCGGCGTGCGGTGCGCGCGCGTCAGCGCGTGCAGGCGCTCCGTGTGCAGCGCGCGCGACAGCGGCTCGACCCCCAGATGCGCGAGCAGCGGATGCGCTTCCAGGGGTCCCGAGGTCCACAACACTGCGCCGAAGCGGCGCGGATCGCGCAGCCGCAGGATGCGGTCGCCGAGCAGCAGGTCGAAGTGATCGTGCTTGCCGGCGGGCGTGCCCGGCGCCAGCAGGCGCAGGCTTCCCGACATGCCTAGGTGCACGATCAGGTGCCCGTCACCGCAATCGACGAGCAGGTACTTTCCGCGCCGGCGAATCGACCGGATGGTGCGCCCGGCCAGCCGGCGCACCGCGGGCGGCACCGGCCAGCGCAACCTCGGCTCGCGGATCTCGACGCCCGAGATGACGCGACCGGCGAGATGCGGCAAAAGTCCTCGCCGCGTGACCTCGACTTCAGGTAGTTCTGGCATTTATTGCAAGCTTGTGCAGGGCACCAAATATACCTAAGATGGGTCGAAGCCAAATGCCAAGATATATTTTTGCCGCGGTCCTTTCCCTCGCCGCGTGTGCCGCCACCCCTCAGCCCGCACCCGAGGAGCTGAACGAGCCGACGCTGTACGACTTCCTGCTGGGCGAAATCGCCTTGCAGCGCGGCGACGTCACTCTCGCGGCGCAAACTTACCTGGACCTTGCAAAACGCACGCGCGATCCGCGCGTCGCGCGCCGCGCCGTCGAGGTGGCGAATCTCGCGCGCCTGCCGGACCTGGCGATCGAGGCGGCGAAGACCTGGCTCGACATCGAGCCGTCGTCGCCGCAGGCATTGCAGGTGACGGCGGCGCTGCTCATCGGCTCCAAGCGCGTTGAGGAAGCCGAGCCGTATCTCGAGAAGCTGCTCTCCGCCGACGGCGTCAATCTCGAGAACGGTTTCCTGCAGCTCAGCCGGCTGCTCGCCGGCAACCCCGACAAGAGCGCCAACTTGCGCGTCGTGCGGCAGCTCGCGGCCAAGCAGCCGAAGCTCGCGCAGGCGCAATTCGCCATCGCGCAGGCGGCGCTCGCGGCGGGCGACGACGACGCGGCGCTCGCCGCGGCGCGCAGCGCCGCCGCGATGCGCCCCGAATGGGAGCCGCCCGCGGTGCTCGAGGCGCAGGTGCTGCAGAAGCGCTCGCCGGCCGCGGCGGCCAAGCGCCTCGAGGCTTTCGTCGCGAAGAACCCCGGCTCGCGCGAAGGCCGGCTGAACTACGCGCGCGCCCTGGTGCTCGACAAGCGCTTTCCCGAGGCGCGCAAGCAGTTCGAGGCGCTGCTCGCGGCGAATCCCGGAAACACCGACGTCATCTACGCGGTCGGCCTGCTCGCCTACCAGCTCAAGGACTACCCGGTCGCCGAGGAGAACATGAAGCGGCTGCTCGGCCTGGGCTATCGCGACCCGAACGGCGTGCGCTACCTGCTCGGCCAGATCGCCGAGGAGCAGAAGGCCTGGCCGCGCGCCATCGAATGGTACGAGCAGATCGTCAGCGGCGAGCAGGTGGTCCCCGCGCGCCTGCGCGCCGCGAGCGCCATCGCCAAGCAGGGAAAGCTCGACGAGGCGCGCGCCTACCTGAAGCGCGCGGCGGAGGACAACCCCGACCAGGAAGCGCAGCTGATCGTGGCCGAGGCACAGCTGCTGCGCGAGGCGAACCACAGCCGCGACGCCTTCGAGCTGCTCGGCCAGGCGCTGCAGAAGGACCCCGAGCAGCCCGACCTGCTCTACGACATGGCGCTGACCGCCGAGAAGCTCGAGCGCTACGAGCAGATGGAATCGAACCTGCGCAAGCTGATCGAGGTGCAGCCCGAGTACGCGCACGCTTATAACGCGCTCGGCTACTCGTTCGCCGAGCGCAACACGCGGCTGCCCGAGGCGAGAAAGCTGATCGAAAAAGCGCTTGAGCTCTCGCCGGAGGATTATTTCATCATCGACAGCCTGGGCTGGGTGCTGTACCGCGAGGGCAACCTCAAAGGCGCGGCGGAGCAGCTGCGCCGCGCCTACAGCGGGCGGCCCGATGCCGAGATCGGCGCGCACCTCGGCGAAGTGCTGTGGGTGATGGGCCGGCGCGACGAGGCCGAGCGCATCTGGCAGGAGTCGCTCAAGTCCGCGCCGGAAAACGACACGCTGCAGAAGACGATCAAGCGCTTCAAGCGGTAATGGCGATGGCGATGCGGCGGGCGGCTGCCTACGCGCTCGCCAGCCTTCTGCTAGGGGGCTGCGCGCAGCTCGAGACGCGCCCGGACCGGGAGACGGAATTCGATCTCGCCGGCCGCCTCGCGGCGCGCTACGGCGAGGAATCGTTCACCGGCAATATCGCGTGGCGCCACGCCAGGGATTTCGACGAGATGCTCATCACCACGCCGCTCGGCCAGGGCGTGGCGCGCATCGTGCGCGAGGGCGACCAGGTGACGCTCACCACCGCCGAGCCGCGCGAGTACCACGCCGCAGACGCCGAGTCGCTCACCCAGCAGGTGCTCGGCTTCCGTCTGCCGCTCGGCGGGCTTGCCGAGTGGGTGCGCGGCCGGCCCTCCCCCGACCTCGAGCAGCGCGGCTGGAAGATTGAGTACCAGGACTACGCCGGCGAATTGCCGTCGCGCCTGCGGCTGCTCTACCCGGGAATCGAGCTGCGGGTCATCATCTCGCGGTGGAAATGACCTGGTACCCGGCGCCGGGAAAGCTGAATCTTTTCCTGCACGTGCTCGGCCTGCGCACGGACGGCTATCACGAGCTGCAGACCGTCTTTCGCCTGATCGACCGCTGCGACCGCGTGGGCATCGCGCCGCGCTCGGACGGGAAAGTGCGCTTCGAGGGGCCGCTCGGGGAGGAAAATCTCTGCGTCCGGGCGGCGCGGCTTCTGCAACGTGAAACGAAGTCCGGGCGGGGAGCCGATTTGCGGCTCGAAAAGCGCCTCCCCGTCGGCGGGGGACTCGGCGGGGGCTCGTCGGACGCGGCGACGGTCCTGCTGGTCCTGAATCGTCTGTGGGAACTGAACCTCAGCCGCGCCAGGCTGTGCAAGATCGGCCTGCAGCTCGGGGCCGACGTGCCGTTTTTCATCTTTGGGCGCAACGCCGTCGGCGAAGGCGTGGGCGAGCGCCTGCGAGGACTCGAGCTGGCGGCGGCCTGGTACCTCGTGCTCACGCCGCAAGTCTCGGTTTCGACGAAGGAAATGTTCGCTTCAGCGTTGACAGCGGATACGAAACGACTCAAAATACCGCCCTTTTTCTCGGGACAGGGGCGCAACGATCTCGAGCCGGTCGTCACCGCTCGCTATCCCGAGATTGCGGCGCAGCTTGCGTGGCTCAGGAGCCGGTGTCCGCAGGCGCGCATGACGGGCTCCGGGGCTTGCGTATTCGCCGAGTTCGAAACGAAAGCGCCGGCGGACGCGGTTCAATCCCAGTTGCCGGGGGGGATGAGCGGGTTCGTGGCGCAGGGGCTCGAGCGTCACCCGCTCCATGACCGGGCAGATTGAACAACTGGGGAGTCGCCAAGCTGGTTAAGGCACCGGATTTTGATTCCGGCATACGAGGGTTCGAATCCTTCCTCCCCAGCCATATACAGTGACCGCGATGACCACCGGAATGAGCAGCGCGCCGCTAGACCGCCTGATGGTGTTTACGGGCAATGCCAATCCGCGCCTTGCGCAGGACGTGGCGAAGCACCTCAATCTGCCCATCGGACGCGCGATCGTCGGCAAGTTCTCGGACGGCGAGGTGCTGGTCGAGCTGATCGAGAACGTGCGCGGCAAGGATGCGTTCGTGCTGCAGTCGACGTGCGCGCCGACCAACGACAACCTGATGGAGCTGCTGGTGATGGTCGACGCATTGAAGCGCTCCTCGGCGGCGCGCGTCACGGCGGCGATCCCGTATTTCGGCTACGCGCGCCAGGACCGCAGGCCGCGCTCGGCGCGCGTGGCGATCAGCGCCAAGGTGGTGGCGAACATGCTGGCGTCGGTCGGCGTGGCGCGCGTGCTGACGATGGACCTGCATGCCGACCAGATCCAGGGGTTCTTCGACATCCCCGTGGACAACATCTACGCCGCGCCGGTGCTGCTGGGCGACGTGTGGAAGCAGCGCTACGAGGACTTGATCGTCGTCTCGCCGGACGTCGGCGGCGTGGTCCGGGCGAGGGCGCTGGCGAAGCGGCTGGAGTCCGACCTGGCGATCATCGACAAGCGGCGGCCGAAGGCGAACGTCAGCGAGGTGATGAACGTGATCGGCGAGGTGAGCGGGCGGACCTGCGTCATCATGGACGACATGGTGGACACCGCCGGCACCCTGGTGAAGGCGGCGCAGGTGCTGAAGGACGAGGGCGCGACCAAGGTGGTCGCCTACTGCACGCACCCGGTGCTCTCGGGCGGCGCGGTGGAGCGGATTGCAAGCTCGCTTCTCGACGAGCTGGTGGTGACCGACACCATCCCGCTGCGCGACGAGGCCCGCCAGTGCAAGAAAATCCGGCAGCTGTCGGTGGCCGGCCTGCTGGCCGAAACGATTTTGCGGATCTACACCGAGGAATCGGTGAGCTCCCTTTTCATTGAATAGAGTTCCCAATCCAGGAGCAACGCGATGGCAATTGAAATCACGGCGCGCAAGCGCGAGGCGCAGGGCACGGGTGCGAGCCGCCGCCTGCGCAACGCCGGCAAGGTGCCGGGCATTCTCTACGGCGGCGACCAGGGCCCGGTCAACATCGAGCTCGACCACAAGGACCTGTTCATCAATCTGAAGAACGAGAGGTTTCACGCCTCGATCCTGACGCTCGAGCTGGCCGGAACCAAGGAGCCGGTGCTGCTGCGCGCGGTCAACATGCACCCGTTCAAGCTGCAGGTGCAGCACGTCGACTTCCAGCGCGTCGTCAAGGACAAGAAGATCCACATGAAGGTGCCGCTGCACTTCGTGAACGCCGAGAGCTCGCCCGGAGTGAAGGACCAGGGCGGCGTCGTCAGCCACGTGCTGAACGAGCTCGACGTCATCTGCCTGCCGGATGATCTGCCTGAATACATCGAGGTCGACCTCGGCAACCTTGCGGTCGGCCGCTCGATGCACGTGCGCGACCTCGCGCTGCCCAGGGGCGTCGAGCTGGCGCTGCACAAGAACGAGAACCCGGTCGTCGCGACCGTGATCGTGCCGGCGCTGATCACCGAGGAAGAGGAAGCGGCCGCAGCCGCGGAGGCGGTGGCGCCGTCCGAGATACCAACAACCGAGCAGGCTGCTCCGCCGAAGGAAGGCGAGGTGCCGGCGGAGGGTGACAAGGCCGCTGCGAAGGCCGCCGAGAAGCCAGAAAAGCCGGAAAAACCCGAGAAAAAAGAGAAGAAGTAACCCACCTTGATCCGTCTCGTCGTCGGCCTGGGCAACCCGGGCAAGGAGTACGAGCGCACGCGCCACAACGCGGGGTTCTGGCTGGTCGAGCGCTTCGCGTCGGCCAACGGCATCGTGCTGCGCAAGGACAACAAGTTCCAGGCGCTGGTCGGCCGGCACGAGCCAAGCGGCGCCTGGCTGCTCATGCCGCAGAGCTTCATGAACGCGAGCGGCCGCGCGGTGCAGATGCTCGCCGGGTTCTTCAAGATCAAGCCCGAGGAAATCCTGGTGGTGCACGACGAGCTCGATTTCCCGCCCGGCACCGCCAGGATCAAGCAGGGCGGCGGCATCGCCGGCCACAACGGCCTGAAGGACATCTCGCAGCGCCTCGCCACGCACGACTACTGGCGCCTGCGCCTGGGGGTCGGAAAGCCCCCGCCGGGAATGGAAGGCGCCGACTACGTGCTGCAAAAACCCCCGGCCGAGGAGCGTGCGGCGATCGATGGGGCCATAGAAAGAGCCCTGGCCGTGCTGCCGCAATGCCTGTCGGGTGATATCCAGAGCGCCATGCAGAAGCTGCACACGGAACCGGAACCGAAAAAAGAGCCGGAGAAAAAAGAGCCCGTGAAGGAAGGCGGCCTCAGGTCTTCGCTGAAGTCCCTGTTCGGCAGGAAATGAACCTGAAGTGCGGGATCGTCGGCTTGCCGAACGTCGGCAAGTCGACCCTCTTCAATGCCCTCACCAAGGCGGGCATCGCGGCGGATAACTACCCGTTCTGCACCATCGAGCCCAACGTCGGCATCGTGCAGGTGCCCGATCTGCGGCTCGAGGTCATCGCCGAGATCGCCCAGCCGCAGAAGATGGTGCCCGCGGTGGTCGAGTTCGTCGACATCGCGGGTCTGGTCGCCGGCGCCTCCAAGGGAGAAGGGCTCGGCAACCAGTTCCTCGCCAACATCCGCGAGACCGACGCCATCGCGCACGTGGTGCGCTGCTTCGACGACCCGAACGTGATCCACGTCGCGGGCAAGCTCGACCCGGTGTCCGACATCGGGACCATCAACACCGAGCTGGCGCTCGCCGACCTGGATGCGGTGGAAAGGCAGCTCGCCAAGCACGAGAAGGTGGCGCAGACTGGCGGCGACAAGGAGGCGCAACGCCTCGTTTCCGCCCTGAGGAAAGCCAGGGCAGCCCTGGATGCGGGGTGGCCGGCGCGCAGCGCCGAACTTTCGAAGGAGGAGCGCGCGCTGCTGAGGCCGCTGTTTCTCCTCACCATGAAACCGACGCTGTATGTCGCCAACGTCGCTGAACAGGGATCAGGGAAGTACCTCGAGCAGGTCGAAGCGCATGCGGCAAAGGAAGCGGCGCCGGTGGTGCCCGTCAGCGCTGCGATCGAAGCGCAGATCGCCGACATGCCGGAGGAGGACAAGAAGCTGTTTCTGGAGGACATGGGCATGGACGAGCCGGGGCTTGACCGCGTGATCCGCGCCGCCTACCAGCTGCTCGGGCTGCACACCTACTTCACCGCTGGTCCGAAGGAGGTGCGCGCCTGGACGATTCCGGCGGGGGCCACCGCGCCGCAGGCGGCGGGGGCGATCCATACCGACTTCGAGCGTGGCTTCATCCGCGCCGAGGTCGCCTCGTACGATGACTTCGTCTCTTGCGGTGGCGAGCAGGGCGCGAAGGAGTCTGGCAAGCTGCGCCTGGAGGGGAAGGACTACACTGTGCGCGACGGCGACGTCATCCGCTTCCGCTTCAACGTCTGATGCTGCAGACCACCTTCGGCTCGGCGGCGCCCTCCGACATTCCGCAGCTCGTAGGCCTGCTCGCGCTCCTGTTCACCCAGGAGCCCGAATTCTCGCCGAACGAGGAGAAGCAAAGCGAGGCGCTCGAGGCGATCCTCCACGATCGCTCGCGCGGGCGCATATTCGTCGCCCGCGAAGGCGGCAAGGTGGTAGGGATGGCAAGCCTGCTTTACACCATCAGCACCGCCGAGGGCGGCAAGGCGGCCTGGTTCGAGGATTTCATCGTGCAGCCGGAATACCGCGGCCAGGGAATCGGCACGCGGCTGCTCGAGTACGTGATCCAGCAGGCGCGCGCCGAGGGGGTGCTGCGCATCACGCTGCTCACCGACCTGCAGAACGACAACGCGCAGGATCTCTACCGCAAGCAGGGATTCGTCAATTCGTCGATGCAGGCAATGCGGCTGAAGCTGCAAAAATCTTCCTCAGCGTAACCGCGAAAGGCACGACCTCCGCGCCGTCGAGGACGCCGCGCTCGACCATCTCCCGGTGCAGCTGGCGCAGGTTGTAGTGCGGCACCGACGCATACAGATGGTGCTCGATGTGGTAGTTCACGTGGTGCGGGAAGATCAGCCACTCGAGCCAGACCGGCGCGACGTTGGTGCGGGCCGCGGTGAGCGGCGAGGAAAAATCGGTGGTCGCGCCGTGCTCGGAAATGGCGCGCAGCCTGAGGATGGCCTGCACGACCGTCACGAGCGGCAGGATCCACAGCACAAGGTATTGGACCAGGTAGCCAGTCAAGCCAAAGAGAAGCAATGCGGCGAGGTGAAATAGGATCACCGCGTTTCTGTCGCTGCGGGCTTCATCACGTAACTTCGCTGAAGTGTCGTCGAGCGGCCGGACTGCTTTATTCGTCGCCGTGTTCAGCGCCGGCGCCCCGCCGAGAAAGTAGGCGTACGTTTTCCACGCCGTCAGTCCTGAAAGGTCCTTAAGAAGTTTCTTGACGAGATACGCGCGCCCGCGCGGATAGCCGCCGTGCAATGCCGTGTCCGGGTCGAGCTCGCCGTAAAGATTGTTGTGATGCAGGCGATGGATCACGCGGTAGGTGCGCATCGAGAGCCCCTGCACCGTCGAGCAGGCGCGCCCCACGGCGTCGTTCAGCCAGCGCGAGTCGTAGAGCAGGTAGTGCGCGGCGTCGTGCGCGATGACGAAGAGTGCGTGCTGGCGCGTGCCCACAATGATTATTGATAACAGGATAATCAGAGGATTTGGCCAGAAGGCGAGAGCGGCTGCGATGGCGAGCGCAATCACTGCCACGTCCTGGACGACCGCCGCTGTGGCGCGCCAGGCTGAGCGGCGGGCGAGGCGCTGCACGAGTTCCTGCGGCAGCGCCTTGCGGTAGTCGTCCTTGAATTCTTCGCCGCGAGCCGGCCCGCTCACTTGTCGAGGCCGCCCAGCAGCAGGTACTTCACTTCGAGAAACTCCTCGAGCCCGTACTTCGAGCCCTCGCGGCCGAGGCCCGACTGCTTCACGCCGCCGAACGGCGCGACCTCGGTGGAGATGATGCCGACGTTGGCGCCGACGATGCCGGTCTCCATCTCCTCGGCGACCCTGAAGATGCGGCCGACATCGCGGCTGTAGAAGTAGCCCGACAGCCCGAACTCGGTGTCGTTCGCGAGGCGGATCACCTCCTGCTCGGTCTTGAAGCGGATCAAAGGCGCCACCGGTCCGAAAGTCTCCTCGTGCGAGACCAGCATGTCGGGCGTGACGTTCGCCAGCACGGTGGGCTGGAAGAACAGGCCGCCGCGCTCGTGGCGCTTGCCGCCGACGATCACCCGGGCGCCTTTGCCGAGCGCGTCTGCGACGTGTTTCTCTACTTTCTCCAGGCCCTGCTGGTCGATCAGCGGGCCGATCACGACACCGGGCTCGGTGCCGGGGCCGACCTTGAATCCCTTCACCTTCTCCGCGAGCTTGGCGGCGAAGGCGTCATAGACGCCGTCCTGGACGTAGATGCGATTGGCGCAGACGCAGGTCTGGCCGGCGTTGCGGTATTTGGAGGCGATGGAGCCTTCAACTGCCGCGTCGAGCTCGGCGTCGTCGAAGACGATGAACGGCGCGTTGCCGCCGAGCTCGAGCGAGAGCTTCTTGATCGTGTCGGCGCACTGCTTCATGAGAGTGCGCCCGGTCTCCGTGGAGCCGGTAAAGGAGAGCTTGCGCACGGCAGGGTTGGCGCACAACTCGCCGCCGATGGCGCGCGAATTTCCGGTGATGACGTTGAACACACCCTTCGGGATGCCGGCACGCTCGCCGAGCTCGGCCATCGCCAGCGCCGAGTAAGGCGTTTTTCCTGCCGGTTTCAGCACCACGGTGCAGCCGGCGGCAAGCGCGGGCCCGGCCTTGCGCGTGATCATCGCGTTCGGGAAGTTCCAGGGCGTGATCAGCGCCGACACGCCGATCGGCTGCTTGATGACGAGAATCCGCTTGTCGGCCCACGGCGAAGGGATGGTGTCGCCGTAGGCGCGCTTGCCTTCCTCGGCGAACCACTCGATGAACGAGGCGCCGTAGGCGATCTCGCCGCGCGCCTCGGCCAGCGGCTTGCCCTGCTCCGCGGTGAGCAGCTGCGCGAGGTCATCCTGGCTCGCCATCATCAGGTCGAACCACTTGCGCAGGATGACGGCGCGTTCCTTGGCGGTCTTCGCGCGCCACGCCGGCCAGGCGCGCTCGGCGGCCTGGATCGCGCGCCGCGTCTCGGCGGCGCCCATGTCGGGCACCGTGCCGAGCGTTTGCCCGTTGGCTGGGTTGATCACCGGCAGCGTTTTCTTCGCGTCCGCGCCGACCCACTGGCCGTCGATATAGCAGTGCTCGCGGAAAAGCTTTGGATCCTTGAGAGGGAGCGCCGGCAGGCCGGCTTGCGCGGGTGCGTTCATTGGCTGCCTCCAAAGGCGAAATCTTACTCCTCGGCGGTGGTACAGTTACCTCAGCTTCGGAGGAGGAAAAGATGATCACGTTTGCCATCAACGGCAGGGAAACGCTTTCCGACCAGCCATCCGATACCCCGCTGCTGTGGGTGATCCGCGACGAGCTCGGTCTTACCGGAACCAAGTTCGGCTGCGGCATGGCGCAGTGCGGCGCGTGCACGGTTCACGTGAACGGCGTGCCGACGCGATCGTGCGTCACCCCGGTATCGGCGGTTCAGGGAAAAAGAATCACCACCATCGAAGGGCTGTCGCCCGACGGCGATCACCCGCTGCAGAAAGCGTGGATCGCCGAGCAGGTGCCGCAATGCGGCTACTGCCAGTCGGGCCAGATCATGGCCGCGGCGGCATTGCTTGCCAGGACGAAAAATCCTACGCGAGAGCAGATCGTGCAGCACATGTCGGGCAACCTCTGCCGCTGCGGCACCTACAACCAGATCGTTGCCGCGATCCAGCGCGCGGCGAGAGAAGCCTAGGAGGCGGCCATGAAACCGGGATTCGAAGGCATCGCCTTCCAGAGCATTTCACGCCGTGCTTTCCTGGTCTCGAGCGGCGCTGCCGCCGTCGGCATCGCTTTTGGTTCCTTCCCGTCGAGAATATTTGCCCAGGTCGAGCCCTTTTCTCCCAACGGCTGGGTGCGCGTCGGCACCGACAACATCGTCACCGTCTACGCGCCCGCCTGCGAAATGGGGCAGGGCGTGATGACCGCCATGCCGCTGCTCATCGCCGAAGAGATGGACCTCGACTGGGGCCGCGTTCGTGTCGAGCAGGCACCTTACAACCCCAAGGTGTTCGGCAACCCCCTCTTCGGCGGCAACATGCTCGCCGGCGCGTCGCGCACCACGCGCGGTTACTACGAGGTCATGCGGCTCGCGGGCATGCAGGCGCGCCAGGTCATGATCCAGAGCGCGGCACTGAAATGGGAGGTGCCGGCGACCGAGCTCAGCACCGTGCCGAATGCCGTCGTGCACAAGCTGTCGGGGCGCAAGCTCAGTTACGGCGAGATCGCGGAGTTCGCCGCGGTGCCGGCCAGCCCGCCGCAGTTCACGCGCGAGCAGCTCAAGCGGCCGGGCGAGTTCAGGCTCATCGGCAAGGACCTACCGCGCATCGAGATCCCCGACAAAGTGAGCGGACAGGCCCGCTACGGCATCGACGTGAGAATGCTGGGCATGCTGTACGGCGCTGTATTGCGCGCGCCGGTCAACGGCGAGGCGCCGCTCAGCGTCGACGACAGCGAAGCGCGCAAAGTGGAAGGCGTGCGGCAGATCGTGCGCATGCCGTATGGCGTCGGCGTCGTTGCCGACACCTATCCGGCGGCGCTGAAAGCGAAGAAGGCGCTGAAGGTCGAGTGGACGCAACGCTCGAAGGCGAGGGCGTACACCTCGGAGAAACTGATCCCCGAGTACCTGCAGCGCGCGCGCAACCTCGCCGAAAAGGGCACCGTCTACGAAGCGCACGGCGACGCCAGGGAAGCCATGGCGAAGGCTGCGAAGCGCGTAACGGCCGAGTACACGTCGCTCAACGTGACCCACGCTTGCATGGAGCCGATCAACTGCACCGCGCGCGTGGACGGCGACCGGATCGAATTCTGGGCGCCGACGCAATCGCCGTTCGGCGTGTTCCTCGCCGCCGTGAAGGCGCACGGCTTCAAGCCAGAGAACGTGAAGATCAACGTCACGCTGCTCGGCGGCGGCTTCGGCCGCCGCGCGGAGAACGACTACGCGGTCGACGCCGGGTTCCTCGCCAAGGCGGTTCCCGGCTACCCGGTGAAGCTGATCTGGACACGCGAGGACGACATCCAGTTCACCAGGCCGCGTCCGCTCACCGTGCAGCGCCTCGAGGCCGGGCTCGACGAGCAGGGCAACCTGGTTTCGTTCCACCACCGCATCGTCGGCGAGTCGATCTACCGGCGTTTCGCGCCGCCCGCCTTCCAGGCGAGCGGCGGCAAGGACCTGCCGCTCTGCGAAGGCGCCTACGAGCCGACCTACGACTATCCGAACTTCGCGCTCGAGCAGCTGCTGGAGGAGCGCGGCGTCGACGTCGCGGTCTGGCGCGCGGTGGGCGGCGGCTATACCAAGTTCGCGATCGAGACCTTCGTCGAGGAAGTCGCGGCCGCGGCCGGCAAGGACCCGGTCGACTTCCGCATGCGGCTGCTCGCCAGGGATCCGCGCGGCCAGGCGGTGCTGCGCGAAGTGATGGCGATGGCGGATTGGAGCCGCCCGCGTCCCGCCGG
>DATILQ010000200.1:0-13205 GCA_035476235.1 Burkholderiales bacterium | reverse complement strand
GAAACTGCTCCTCGGTATAGGCGCCGAAGTCCGTGCTCGAGATCTCCTGCTCTGAAAGGTCCGGGATCAGCCGCTTGAGGTCGTCGACGCCGCGGTAGGCGACGCGCAGCAACCCGGCGGTGAAGCGCGAATTGCCGCCCGCCTCTTCCTCAGGAGCTCGTTCCAGAACCAGGATTCGATCGCAGTGCTCGCGGGCGGCGAGGGCCGCGCAAAAGGCCGCGTTGCCGCCGCCGACCACGATGACGTCGTACATCAATCAGTCCGCCTTGATGTGGGCTTTTTGAATGACTTCTCTCCACCGCGCCTGCTCTTTGGCGATGAACTGCGCGAACTCCCGCGGCGTCGAGCCGACCGGGATCGCGCTCTCCGTGGCGAGGCGCTCAAGCACGGCCTTGGAGCGAACCGCCTTCGCGGCTTCCTCGGAGAGTCTCTTGATGACTGAATCAGGCATTCTTGCCGGCCCGATCAGCCCGTACCACTGCGAGGTCTCGAACCCAGGGTAGCCCTGCTCCGCCACCGACCTCACATCAGGCAGCACCGCGAGGCGGCCCGGCGTGCCGACCGCGACCGCGCGCAGCTTGCCGGCCTTGACGTGCTGCAAGAGCGGCGGCGTGCCGGCGACGCCAACCTGCGTGCGTCCGGCCACCAGGTCGATCACCATGGGGCCGGTGCCCTTGTACGGCACGTGCTGGAGATCGATGCCGCCGGTGGCGAGCTTCAGGTATTCCATGGCGAGGTGGCCGGCGCTCGCGTTTCCTGCCGAGCCGTAGTTGAGCTTGCCCGGCTCGCGCCGGGCGAGCGCGATCAATTCCCTCAGGTCCTTCACCGGCACGTCGGCGTGCACCACGTACAGGGTCACCACCTTGACGAGAAGCGAGATCGGCGCGAAATCCCGGTTCGCCTCGTAAGGCAGATCCTGCCCCATGAACGGGTTCGCGGCGAGCGTGCCGATGTGCCCGATGATCAGCGTGTAGCCGTCGGGCTCGGCGCGCGCCACCTCGCCCATCGCGATATTGCCGGCGCCGCCCGGCCTGTTCTCGACCACGAAGTTCTGGCCGAGCCCCTTGGCCATCTCGATGGACACGGTGCGCGCGACGAACTCCGAGCTGCCGCCCGGCGCGAAAGGAACGATGAGGCGGATCGGCTTGGAGGGGTAGGCCTGTCCTTGTGCAAGCGTGGCGACCGCGGAAAGGAAAACGAACAGGGCCTTTCTCATCGCTGCGTGAGCTCCAGGATGTGCATCCCGGTGTTGGCGCGGTCGACGATGTAGATGTAGCCGCGGTCGTCGACCTCGACGTTGTTGGTCTGGATCGCGACCTTGCAGCGCTCGCCGCCGTCGGCCGCCTTGACGCAGCGCTTGTCCGTCCTGTCGGTGGTGGCCGGGATGTAATGGCCGATCTCGCGCGGATGGAACGGATCGCGGATGTCGACCGCGCGCACGCCGGCATTGAACCAGGCCACGAAGACGGTGCGCCTGGCATACATCGGCGGCTGGTTCTCGCTGGCGGAATGCGAGCCGAAGCGCCCGCCGCGGCTGCAGAAATTGCCGAGCGCCTCGGGCACGTTGAAGGTGGCGACGCCGACCGGCTGATTCTCGTCGGTGACGTCGACGACCCACATCCTCTGGCGCGGCTCCTGGCACTCGTTGGCGAGCGATTCGTTCACGACCATCACGAAATCGCGCGGCGCGGCCTTGTCCTTGGCAAACTCGGCCAGCTCCATGCCGAGGACCGGAAGCGAAGTGTGCGCGCCGTTCATCGAGGAAAGATGGAATTGCCCGACCTGCGGCGCGAGCAGGTTCTCCGGCGTCGGCTCGCGCGGCCCCGACAGCAGCTTCGCCCGGTCGACGATCTGCACGATGCCGTCCTTGTTGGTGCCGTAGCCGAAATAAACGCGGTTGCCCTTCGGCCCGGTGGAGATCGGGCCGTGCAGCTCGGTCGGCACCGGGCCGCTGGCTCCCGGCTGCTGCCCGGGAAGCCCGAAATTGCGGATGAGCAGCGGGCGCGCAGGGTCCGACAGGTCGAACACCTGCGTCATGCGCCGGGTGCGCCATTCGGGCAGGCCGGAGACGAGATACGCGACGCCGCTGTCGCATTCCCACCAGCTCTTGTGCGTGCCTTTCAGCTTGTCGACCAAGGTGACGACGCGCGCCGGCCTGTCCGGCGCAGTGACGTCCCAGACCTCGTGCGCGAGGTTGCCGAAGGTGCGCAGCAGGTAGAACTTCGACTTGTCGGCTTTCGGCAGGTCCCTGCCGCTGCACACGCGCGCCATCTGCGCGCCGCCGGCCTCGGCCTCGCCCGGCTCGCCCGGAATGTGGGCGAGATAGCGCGGCTTGCGCGGATCGGTGACATCGACGATCGAGGTCCCGCTGTCCTCTTCGCGCCCGGTGAGCGAATTCACGGCGCGTCCGCCGTGATGACCAACGTAGGCGATCCAGCGGCCGTTCTGCTCGTGGATCACCGGCTGGTAGGCGCTGCGGCCCTGCAGGTCGTGATGCCCGAGCAGGGCCATGTTCGAAGCGCTCGCCGCGTGTTGCGCATGGCCAAGCGGACTGAACGCCACGAGCGTGGCGAGGACCATCCAGGTTTTCATCGAGCCGCCTCCTCTAGTCCGGCTTCGCGCCGGAGTCCTTCACCAGTCGCGTCCAGAGCAGTGTATCCTCGGCCAGGAAAGCCGCGAAGTCCTGCGGCGATCTCGAGCCCGAAGTCTCGGTTCCTTCCTTGGCGAGCGCGCGGTTCACCTCCGCGTTCTGCAGTGCGACCCCCGTGGCATCGAACAGGCGCTTCACGACCTCGGCCGGCGTGCCGGCGGGAACGAAGAAACCGTACCAGAAGGAGATCTCGTAATCCGGCAGGCCGGCTTCCGCCATGCCCGGCACTCCGGGCACCAGGGGCGTGCGCTCGCGGCTGGTGACCGCCAGCGCGCGCAGCCGCCCCGCATTCACCAGCGGCAGCACGGACGGCGGCGTGGCGAACGAGAGCTGCGTATCGCCGGCCAGCACCGACTGCACCGCCGGCGCGCCGCCCTTGTAGGGCACGTGGACCATCTCGACGCCGGCGAGGCGCTGGAACAGCACCGCGGCCAGGTGCGGCGCCGCGCCGTTTCCCGACGTGGCGAAATTGAGCTTGCCGGGATTTTTCTTTGCGTGGTCGATCAGCTCCCGCAGCGAGCTCACGCCCACGTTGGGATTGATCGCCACCACCAGCGGCGAGGCGCTCACCTTGCTGACCGGCGCCAGGTCGCGCAGCGGCTGGAAGCCGGGGTTCGGGTTGAGCACCGGGTTGACCAGGATGCTGGAAGGGCTGGCGATCAGTACGGTGTAGCCGTCGGGCGCGGCCTTCGCCACGCTCTCCGCGGCGATGCTCGAGCCGGCGCCGGGCTTGTTGTCCACCACGATCGGCGCGCCGAGCGCCTTCGACAAGGGGTCCGCGAAAACGCGCGCCACGAAATCCGCCGCGCCGCCCGGCGCGAAGCCGACCACCAGCTTGACGGGACGCGAGGGATACGATTGCGCGAACGCCTGGCTCGCGAAAAGCAAGATGAGGTAGAAAATCCTCATGACAGCGCCGCATCCAGGGCGGACAGCAAGGCGCCGAGCTTCGGCGGGCTCGACTCGAGGCCGACCTTCACCTTTGCCTCGCGCAGCGCCGACGAGGCCACCGGGCCGATAGAGGCGACCAGCGTGCGGTTGAGCGCGGCGCGCAGCGCCTCGGCGCGTCCGAGCTGCCCGGCCACCGCGAACAGGTTTCTCACCTGCTCCGCGTTAGTGAACACCGCAGCGTCCATCTCGCCGCGCTCGAGCGCGCCGATCAGCTCGGCGAGCGGCCGCGTGTCCGCGGGCAGCGACCAGCGGTAGGTCGGGATCTCGATGACGCTCGCGCCGCGCGCTTCGAGCGCCTTATCGAGCTCGACGTTGACCACGCCGTGGCGCTGCACGATCACGCGCTCGCCGCGCACGGGGACGTCTTTCATGCATTCGAGAACCTCGCGCGTCGTGAACGGATCGGCGGCGCTGCGGTCGATGCGCACGCCGCGCGCGCGCAGCGCCGCGGTAGGCTTCGGCCCGCGCACGGCGACGACCATGCGCGAAAGCAGCACGAGCAGCTTCGCCGTGAGGCCGAGCGCGTCGGTCGCGCCGAACAGCGCGCGCGTGCCGACGCCGGTCTGGAATACCGCCGCTTTCGCCGGCCGCTCCTCGAGCGAGCGCAGCAGCGCGCCGATCGCCGCGGGATCGAGGTCCGGCAGCTCGGCGAGCGCCGGCGCGTGGAACGGCACGCCGCCGCGCTGCGCCACGAGATCGGCGAGCTGCGCGCCGAGGCGGCTCTCGAGGATCGCGACTTTCTTAGCCCGCATGCGCGCTCAGCGCCCGATGCGCTTGTTGGCGAGCTCCAGGCGATCGACCACGTTGCGCACCACCGCGCGCGTCAGCTGCAGCTGCGCGCCCAGGCTCATCTTCTCGAGCGCCGCCGGGGCGAACTCGGCGAGGAGCAGCGGCGTCATCGCCTCGACCGTGGCGTGGCGCCGCTCCGCTCCGCCGCTGATGTAGGCCATCTCGCCGAAGCACTCCCGGTCGTTGAGCATGTTGAGCAGCCGCCCCTGCAGGGTCACCTTGGCCTGGCCTCTCGCGAGGAAGAAAAAGCTGGTGCCGGGCTCGTTCTCGCGCACCACGACCTTGCCCTTGTCGACCCGACTCCAGCGGCCGGCGCGCACCAGCTCCCAGACCTCGTAATCGGACAGCGTCGCGAGCATGTTCACGGTCTTCAGCGCGACGTACTTCTCGCTGTCGGGGATCGTGCCGCGCGGCAGCACCTGCTCGCCGAGCTTCGACAGCTCGGCGGCGAATGCGGCCCAGCTCGGGTAGCGCTGCTCGGGGCTTTTCTTCATCGCGCGCAGCACCACCGCGTCGATTTCCCTGGGAAGATCGCGCCGCACCTCGCTCGGCGGCACCGGGTTGAGCTTGACGATCTTGTCCATCAGCGCCTGCATGTTCTCGGCGAGGAACGGCCGCCTGCCGGTGAGCAGCTCGTAGAGCACCACGCCGAGCGAGTACATGTCGCTTTGGAAGCTGGCTGGCTTCGATTGAAGCTGCTCCGGCGACATGTAATAGGGCGAACCCATCCGCGTCGTCGTCACGTGCTGGGTGCGCTTCAGGGAGGCCGCGCCGAAGTCGGCGATCTTGATGTCGGTGTCCGCGACCAGCATGATGTTCGCGGGCTTGATGTCGCGGTGAACGATGCCTTCCTTCGCCGCGTATTCGAGCGCGCCGCAGCACTTGAAGCCGATCTGCAGCACGTCGGCGACCGGCAGCAGGCTCTCCGGCGCGGCATGCTTCGACAGGTCGCCGCCGGTCACGTACTCCATCGCGATGTGGCCGGAGTCCTCGGCGACCACCGCGTCGAGGATGGCGACGATGTGCGGGTGACGGAGTTTGCCGGCGAGCGACGCCTCCTGGAGAAACTGCGAGCGGTACACCGTGCCGAATTCCGCGTCGCGGAACACCTCCGGCTCGATCGTCTTCAGGGCTACTTCCCGGCCGGTGAAGGTGTCGCGCGCCAGGTACACCGTGCCGGTGGCGCCCTTGCCGAGGAGCTTCTGGACCTCGTACTTGCCGACCTGGAGGCTGAGGCCGATGTCGAGGTCGAGGTCGAGCTCGAATGCCGGTTTTTGCGTCACGGGCTCCCACCCTGTAGGCGATCGGAATTTATCACCATACTATTCGGTTGTTGCCCGGAGGAGTAAATAATGCCACCGCGGTTCAACCCGGCGCTGATCCAGCGCGGCGCGCGCCTCAGGCGCTCGCCCTTTTTCGAGGCCACGCAGCGCGCCGGCTGCCTCGGCTACACGGTCTACAACCACATGCTGCTTCCCATCCGCTATGACGATTTCGAGGCGGAGTACCGCAAGCTGCTCGCCGACGTCACGCTGTGGGACGTCGCCGTGGAGCGCAACGTCGAGATCGCCGGGCCCGATGGCCTGCGCTTCGCGCAGCTCCTCACGCCGCGCGACCTGTCGAAATGCCCGGTGGGGGAAGGGCGCTATGTCGTGCTCGCCGACGAGTCCGGCGGCATCGTCAACGACCCGGTGCTCCTGCGGCTCGACCCGAACCGCTTCTGGCTCGCCTGCGCCGACAGCGACGTGCTGCTCTGGGCGAAGGGAGTCGCGCGCGGCAGCGGGTTCCAGGTCGAGCTGCGCGAGCTCGACGCCGCCCCGCTGCAGGTCCAGGGGCCGAAATCGAAGGACCTGATGCACGCTCTTTTCGGGGACCGGGTGTCGGCGCTCGGCTACTATCATTTCTTCCAGGCTAGGCTGGACGCGATCCCGGTGCTGGTGACGCGCACCGGCTGGAGCGGCGAGCTCGGCTACGAGATCTATCTCCTCGAGCCGGCGCGCGGCACCGAGCTGTGGGACCGCGTCATGGCGGCGGGCCAGCCCTACGGCATCGCGCCGACCGGCCCCTGCGACATCCGCCGCATCGAAGCCGGCATCCTCAACTACGGCATCGACATGACGCTCGAGAACAATCCCTACGAAGTCGGCCTGGAGCGCCTCGTCGAGCTCGACAAGCCGGCCGAGTTCATCGGCCGCGCTGCATTGCGACGCATCAGGCAGGAGGGAATCCGGAAAAAGCTGGTCGGGATCGAGATCGACGGCGCGAGGCTCGATCTCAACATGACGCGCTATCCGGTGCGCGGCGGCGGACACGTGACTTCGTGCGTCTATTCGCCGCGGCTGGAGAAAAACATCGGCTACGCCATGCTGCCTTTTCCCGTGGCCACCCAGCTGGAAGTCGAAACGCCGGACGGTGTACGCTCCGCCCGTGTGGTTGCCATGCCGTTTGTCGATCCCGCGGCTCGCGAAGGAAAGCTGAGATGAGGAACTTCCTGCTTATTGTCCTGCTCGCGCTCACCGCGCCAGCCCTCGCGCAAGTCAGCGTGCAGGAATACGCCATCCCGCGGGGTCACTATGCGCACGACGTCTGGGCCGATGCGGCCCCGGGAGGGCCGGTGTGGTTCTCCGCGCAGCGCGGCGGCGAGCTCGGCATCCTCGATCCGGCAAGCGGCAAGGTGGAGTTCGTGCCGCTCGGCCCGGGCTCCGCGCCGCATGGCGTGATCGCGGGCGCCGACGGCGCGCCGTGGCTGACCGACGGCGGCCAGAACGCGATCGTGCGCGTCGATCCGAAAACGCGCCAGGTGAAGGCCTGGCCGCTGCCCGAAGGCAGCGGGTACGCCAATCTCAACACCGCGACCTTCGACCGGAACGGCGTGCACTGGTTTACCGGCCAGAGCGGCATCTACGGGCGCCTCGATCCGCGCAGCGGCGAGATGAAGGTATTCGACGCGCCGAAGGGCCGCGGCCCCTACGGCATCCAGGCGACCCCGCAGGGCGTGGTGTATTACGCCTCGCTCGCCGGCTCGCACATCGCGCGCATCGACGCGGCGAGCGGCGCCGCGACGCTGATCGAGCCGCCGACGCGCGGTCAGGGCGCGCGGCGCGTGTGGTCGGACTCGAAGGGCAGCCTGTGGGTGGCGGAGTGGAACTCGGGCAACCTGAGCCGCTACGAGCCGGGCACCGGCAAATGGTCGCAGTGGAAGGCGCCCGGCAGCTCGCCGCGCGTCTACGCGGTGTACGTCGACGAGACCGACAAGGTGTGGGCCTCGGAGTGGAGCGCGCAGGTGATGCTGCGCTTCGATCCGGCGAGCGAGAAGTTCGAGACCTTCAGGTCATCGAGCCCGAACGCCAACGTGCGCCAGATCCACGGCCGCAAGGGCGAGGTCTGGACGCCGGAGTCCGCGGCCGACAAGATCGTCGTTTACCGCTACAGATAGGCGCGGGCAAAAAAAGGGCGCGCCGCAGCGCGCCCGTCGCTCCCTGTCGCCCCTTGAGTTCAGTGCAGAATGCGCGCGAACGTGCGGCCGCGCAGAACGCTGCAGGCCGCGGGCTCCTCGTACACGAGGTCCGAAATCAGCAGCGTGATCTCGTCGAAGATCTCGCTTTGCAGCTCGGCGCCGAGCTTCGGATAGATGCCGATCTCGGTGATGAACAGGTCGGCATCGGGAATCGGCCTGTCGCCCAGCTCAATCGGCAGCATCGCCCGGTCCTGGATCGAGAAGCCGCACAGCATCGGGCAGCGCTCGAACAGCGCGTTGATCTTGGCCTGGATATCGGTCAGCAGCTGCGGGTCCGGCGTATAAGGTGCGCGGCTCATTTGCATGCCCCAATCTAGCTGCGTGCAGCGCTTCGCTCAATCAGGGAATACCTGAACCGACTACGCGAAAAACCCTAGGTGAAAATTACAACGGAATCAGCGCGGTAAGTCAGTGCAGGACGCGCGCAAAAGTGCGTGCGCGCAATAGTTCACACACCTCGGGGCGCTCGTCCAGAAGAGCGGCCAGCGTCTGGGTGATGTCCTCGTAGATATCGCCGTACTGCTCGGCGCTCAGGCGCGGCGTGATGCCGACGTCGCTCACGAAGAGCTCGTTATCCTTGTCCTGGACCGCGAACCCCCACAGGTCCGGGCAGCGCTCGAAGAGCGAGTCGAGCTGGGCCTCGAGGTCCCTGCCGGCACGCTGCAGGCGCGGTTCCAAGCTTGCGTAGGGTTGCGCTTTCATGGCTTCTAAGCTAGTCCCTTCGGGGGACGGCCGGGTTGAAGAACTGTCAGCGCCGCCAACTTTTTCGCTGTCAGAAACCGGCTTCTTCATCATTTCTTACTATGGCTTACCATGCCGGCTGCACAGAGCCCCGAGGAGAAGCAGATGGCCAGGTTCGTGATTTCCCCGCATTTCCGGCTCCACGAATGGGTGGCCGAGGAAAAGGGCTACTTCAGCTCGGAAGGCCTCGACTACGAATTCCGCAATGTTTTCGAAAGCCATGCGACGCCCGACAAGGTCGGCGCCTACAGCAGCTTCGAGAAGGGCCGGGAAACCCATGTCAGCTGCGCCTGCCACTGGACGGTGAACGTCGCCGCCTCCAGCGGGCATGGCAAGCTCTACGCCGACGCCTACTCGGTCGCGCCGGCGGCGGTGTTCGTGCCGCCCGAGTCGGCGCTGCGCAACCCCGCGGACCTGCGCGGGGTGCCGATCTCGGTCGGCCACCAGTCCGGCAGCCACTACTCGACCCTCCAGGCGCTCGAGCAGTACCTGCCGCTCGCCGACATCAAGCTCTCGTTTGCCGACGGCATCCTGTTTTCGCGGCTCGAGAAGCTGATCGACCGCCAGGTGCCGGCCGCGGCGCTGTTTTCCGGGCCGTACTACTTCCTCGAGCAGCTCGGCTTCCGCAAGATCATCGACAGCACGTTCATGATGGCCTCGATGCTCACCGGCGACCCCGATCCCGGGGACGTGAAGAAATATTTCCGCGCGCTGCGCAGCGCGCAGCGCGACATCGACCTGCGTCCCGAACGCTACACGCACTATTACCGCAGGGAATTCCCACAGCGCTTTCTCGAGCAGATGGATCCGCTGCGCTGGGGCCCGGGCGAGCGCATCGTCTTCGAGCCCTACACCAGGGAAGTGTTCGAGGATTCCTTCAGGTGGATCCGCGAGCACAACATCTTCGAGCCCGGCGCGATGGGTGCCGGCCGCTACGAAGAAGCCTGTGTTTCACTCGCCGGGACTCATTGAGGCTGGTAACCGATGTCCTTCACCAGCTTGCCGTATTTCATAAAATCACTTTTCAACAGCTTCGAAAAATACTCGGGCGACTCGGTGACGATGATCAGGCCGGCGGCGACCAGCTTCTCGGCCACCTCGGGCTGCTGCAGCGCGCGGTTGATCTCCCCGTTCAGCTTCAGGACGATGTCGCGCGGCGTGCCCGCCGGCGCGACGTAGCCGAACCAGCCGCCCGACTCGTAGCCCGGGACGTCCTCGGCCGCGGCGGGCGTATCCGGCCAGAGCGCGGCGCGCGTCGGGCTGGTGACGGCAAGCAGCCGCAGCCGCCCGGACTTGATGTGAGGCGTCATGCCGGTGATGCCGTCGATGCCGGCCTGCACCTGGCCGCCGATGATGTCGGTGGCGATCGCCGCCGAGCCCTTGTATGGAACGTGCGTGAAGCTGAAGCCGCCGAGCGCGCGCAGGTGCTCGAACGCGAGGTGCGGAAACCCGCCCTCGCCGTTCGTCGCCACGGTCAGCCTGCCGGGGTTCGCCCTGGCGTAGGCGACCATCTCGCCGATCGACTTGAACGGCGCGCCCGGGTTGGCGACGATGCCCAGGTAGTTGGTCGTCGACACCGCGATGGGAGCGAAGTCCTTCAGCGGGTCGTACGGAATGTTCCTGCTGGTGTGCGGCAGCACGACCATGTTGCCGCCCTGCCCGGCGGCGAGGGTGTAGCCGTCGGGCGCGGATTTAGCGACCAGGTCGAGGCCGAGCATTCCGCTCGCCCCCGGCCGGTTCTCCACCACGATCTGCTGGCCGAGCCGCTCGGCCATCTGCGGACCGATCAGCCGCGTCATGATGTCGGTGGTGTTGCCGGGCGGGAACGGAACAATGATTTTTACGGGTTTCGAAGGGTAGGGCTGCCCTCGCGCCGAGAAAGCCACGACCAGCAGCAAGATGAAAAGCGGTTTCTTCATCCTAGTCGCCAGGAATGATGGGGAGCAGAACGAAAGGCTTCCGGTCGAAATGCAGCGTCACCTTGCCGCCGAACACCTGCGGCGGCCGGTCGGCCGGGTCGTCGTGCACGAAGGGGCCGCAGCCTTTCATCGGGTTCTTCATGTTGGAAAGCGTCGCCGCCTCGCCTGCGTATTCGTAGTCCTTGCCGCGGATCGTCAGCGCCACGCGGTAGCCGGCCGGCACGACGACGCAGGTCGGCCAGATCTCGATGTCGAGCTCGGCCGCCGCGCCGGGCGTGAGCGGCTGCTTCTCGTCGTGAGTATGCCAGGGGCGGTACGGGCGCGAGAGCTCCGCATCGAGCTTGCGGTGCGAGGCGCGCAGCCATCCTTGCCCGACCGGCGTATGCGGATCGAGCGCGCCCTGGAACACGACCTCCCTGCCTCGCGGGTCGAACACGCGCAGCACCACGAAAAGATCGGCGTCGCGGGTCGACGAGGAGATGAAAAGCTTGAGCGCCGAAGGGCCGGTGATCTCCGTTTCGCTGCGCAGCGGCGGCGTCGAGAAGGTGACTCCTTCCCCCATGGCATCGTAGGTGATGGTCTTTGAAGAAGTCACAGGGTCACGGGAAAGCAGTTGTTTATCAGGATCTAGATAGAAGGGCGTCCACCGGGTGCGCTTGAGCGGCCACTCGTTCTCGGAGCGCGGCACGAAGCGCTCGCCGGGATGCCGCACGTTGAGCAGCACGCGCGGCTTGCTGTCCCAGCCGTTCTGCCTGCCCTTCAGGAAGTGATCGAAAAAGTCGAGCTGCAGCTTGCGGCCGTAGTCGGTGTAGAACGGCGCCCAGTGCGAGCCGCCGTGCACTTCCAGCCATTTGTCCCCGGAGGAGGAGCGGACAAAGCCCTCGAAGTTGCCGCGCGTGTGCAGGCCCTGCCCGCCCCAGTTGGCGGCGGAAAGCAGCGGCACCGCCACCTTCGCGAGATCGGCGCTGCGCTCGCGGTAGTACGGCCCGTCCATCTCGCGCGACACGAGCTCGCCCCACATGTCTTCCCGATTGCGGACGAGCTCATCCTCGGACAGCGTTTCCGGCCCGCAGACCAGCTCGCCCGTGACGCGGTTCCTGGCGCCGCGCTCGCCCTGGCCGTGCTGCACGGTCTTCACCTGCATGTCCTGCCAGTGCTTGCGGAAGGTGCAGACGATGCCGCCGTGGCGGTTGCCGTCGCGGTAGGCGTCGTTCCAGCCCTCCCAGGCGCAGATCGCGGCGAGGTGCGGCGGCTGCGTCGCCGCCGCGCGCCACTGGTTGCTCGCGTAGTACGAGATGCCGTTCATGCCGACCTTGCCGCTGCACCAGTTCTGCGCCGCCGCCCACTCGATGCACAGGTGGATGTCGCGCGTCTCGCGCGCATTGTTGTGGCACAGGTAGCCGGGCGAGCGTCCGGCGCCGCGCGAATCGACGCGCACGACCGCATAGCCTTCGGGCACCCATTTCTCCGGGTCGACCACTTCCCAGTTCTGGTACCGGTTCGACGACCCGGCCAGCGCGTCGGGGTTCTCGCGCGCCATGATTTCCCAGGCCGTCTTGTAGCCCTCCTGGAAGGCGAGCCCCTTGCCGTAAGGCCCGTAAGTCAGGAGCGCCGGGTAGCGGCCGCCGTCGTCCGGGCGGAACACGTCGGCCCTGAGCACCAGGCCGTCATCCATCCTGATCGCGGCGTCCCACTCGATCTTCATGTGCGCATGTCTCCTTCGCCGACGATGACGCTGTAGCCGCCGACCTTCAGCCTGGCGATGCGGCCGGCCTGCTTCTCGGCCGAAGCTTCGAGCAGGCTCGGACGGCCCATGGCGACGCCCTGGTCGATGCGCCAGGTAAAAATCCCCTCGCGCTCGCTCAGGCGGCCGGCAAGATGCCCCGCCAGGGCGGCGCAGGCCGAGCCGCTTGCCGCGTCTTCCTCGACGCCGTAGGCCGGCGCGAACATGCGCGCATAGAGGCGGCCGCCTGGAGCGCGCTCGCCGGCAAACAGATACAGGCTGGGCGCCCAGGCGCGTGCGAAGTGCTCAGACCACGCCGCGCGATTGAGCGAGGCGCGATCCACCGCCGCGCGCTCGGCAAGCTCGATGAAACAGAACGGCACGCCGACGCTCGCGAACCACGCATCGCGCACCGCCGCCTCGGGCAGCGACAGCGCCGCCGCAGCCGCGGCGCGCGCGGGCGTGTCCGGCGGGCTCTCCACCTCCTTTTCCAGCACCAGCCGCGCAAAGGGCGCGCGGCCACCGAGCTCGAGCTCTACGACGACCGGCCCGATTCCTTCCTCGAGCACAATCGTTTTTAAAGAAGGATCACTGAGCATCGCGAGAACCGCTGCCGTCCCAACGGTGGGATGACCGGCAAATGGAAGCTCGACCTTAGGGGTGAAGATGCGCACGCGGCGGAAGTGCCGCGGATCCTGCGGCGGCAGCACGAACGTCGTTTCGGCGAAGTTGAACTCGCGGGCGATCACCTGCATCGCGCCGTCGCCGAGCCCGCGGGCGTCGGGGAACACGGCAAGCTGATTTCCACCGAACGCCTTCTCGGTGAAAACGTCGCAAATCACGAATTTCATGGAGTGCCGATGAAGTCGCGCTTGCCGATGTCGTCGCCGTTATGGCGCAGGATGTCGTAGGCCG
>DATILQ010000199.1:0-4791 GCA_035476235.1 Burkholderiales bacterium | reverse complement strand
ACGGTGCTGCCGCGCGGCCAGTATTTCGGCGTGCTGCCGAAGGGCACGCTGCTCGAGAGCCCCTGCCACAAGTTCTATCTGCAGCTGATCGAGCCGCCGCCGGGCGCCGACGACATCCAGTGGGACGAAGGCCTGGTGCGGCTCGGCTTGGGCGCAGCAAACGTGCCGGCGGCGGTGCGCGCGCTGCAGGAGCGCGGCATCGTGTTCGTCGACCACGGCTCTGTGCAGCCGAGCGACAAGGGCGCGCTGACCCAGTTTTATCTGGGCGGCGTCACCTTCGAGCTGGTGGTAAGTCATTTATGAATCTTGACCATTTCGGCATGGATACGATCACGCTCGCGGGGCCGCTCGAGGCGAAGCTGCGCGCGGTGAAGGCGGCGGGGTTCACGCAGATCATGCTGAACGCCACCGATGTTGTCGGCCATCCCGACGGCGAAAGCGCCGCGATCGCCGCGGTGCGCGCGAGCGGGCTCAGGGTGACCGGATTCCAGGTGCTGCGCGACTTCGAAGGCCTTGCGGGCCACCTGCACGCCTACAAGGTCGATGTGGCGAAAGCGATGCTGGAGATGTGCCGCGCGCTGGGCTCCGGCATCCTGCTCGCCTGCTCTTCGACCTCGGCGCATGCGACCGGCGAAACGGATTCATTGAAGGCCGATCTGCAGAAGCTGGCGCTGCTGGCGGTCCCGCTCAACATCCGCATCGCGTACGAGGCGCTGTCCTGGGGACGCTACGTGAACGAGTTCCCGCAGTCCTGGGACCTGGTGCAGGAAGCCGACCGCGCGAATCTCGGCGTATGCCTGGACTCGTACCATATCCTCGCCAACCGCACCGACCTCGGACTCCTGCCGGACATCGACCCGCGGAAAGTCTTCCTGGTTCAGCTGTCGGATTTCATGTGGCAGGAGCTGCGCTCGCCGGAGGACCGCATCGATACCGCGCGGCACTTCCGGGTCTTCCCCGGCGAGGGCGTGCACAACCAGCAGGTAGCCGAGCTGGTGCGGCAGGTCGACAACCTGGGTTACCGGGGCGATTACAGCTTCGAGGTCTTCAACGACGATTACCGGCAGCTCCCGCTGCCGATGGTGTGCGAGCGCGCCAAGCGCTCGGTGAAATGGGTGAGCGATCTCGTGTCGCGACGCAGCCTGCCGCTGCGCCGCACCAGTACGTCACGCGGATGAATGCTCCTGCAATCTACGACCAGCTGAGCGCCGGCCGCAGCCGCTTCGTCCGCGTCGAGCGCCTGTGCGAGGAGGCGGCCGACGCCTTTCCGGGCCTGGTCCCCTCCCGGGGCGAGCTGCAGGCCGAAGGACGGCTTGCGCAACGCGACAAGAAAGGGCTGGAGAAGGCGCAAGGGCTGTTCCTTTCCCAGGTGCTCGCCGATCCCGCCTGCGGCACGCACCTTTGCCACGCGATGCTGCTGCCGCGCGAAGAGTCGCGATCGCGCCTTGCGGATTTCGAGAAAACGGGGAAAGCGGATTTCGTCGGCGCGCAGTTGCGGCGCGAAGGCAACGCCTCGGTGCTCACCATGCGCAACCCGCGCTTCCTCAACGCCGAGGACGAATCGACGCTCGACGGCATGGAGACCGCGGTCGACCTGGCGCTGCTCGACCCGAAGACCGAAGTCTGCGTGCTGCGCGGCGGACCCGTCGAGCACCCGAAATACGCCGGGCGGCGCCTGTTCGGCGCCGGCATCAACCTCACGCACCTCTATCAGGGAAAGATCCGCTTTCTGTGGTACCTGATCCGCGACCTCGGCTACGTCAACAAGATCTACCGCGGGCTCGCCGCGCCCGACTGCTCGCCCGAGGAAAAGACCACCGAAAAGCTCTGGATCGCGGCGGTCGAGGGATTCGCGATCGGCGGTCACTGCCAGGTGCTGCTGACGATGGACTACACGCTCGCCGCGCACGATGCCTACCTCACCCTGCCGGCGCGCAAGGAAGGCATCATTCCGGGCGCCGCCAACCTGCGCCTGCCGCGCTTCGTCGGCGACCGCATCGCGCGCCAGGCGATCTTCGCCGAGCGGCGCATCGACTGCGCCAGTGCCGAAGGCCGCATGATTTGCGACGAAATCGTCCCTGCGCAGGGCATGGATGAGGCAATTTCAAAAATCGTGGACAAGCTCACCGGCTCCGGCGTAGTCAGCGCCGCCGGCAACCGGCGCGCCTTCCGCGCCGGCGAGGAGCCGCTCGATCTGTTTCGCCGCTACATGGCGGTGTACGCCCGCGAGCAGGCCGCCTGCCATTTCAGCCCCGCGCTGATCGCCAACCTGGAGCGAAACTGGGATGCCGCGAGCCGCCGCGGCTGACGCCTGCCTCATCGTCGTCGACGTCCAGAACGACTTCATGCCCGGCGGCGCGCTCGCCGTGGCGCGGGGCGACGAGGTGGTGCCGGTCATCAACCGCCTTGCGGCGCGCTTCGAAAACGTGGTGCTCACGCAGGACTGGCATCCGCGCGGCCACGCCTCGTTCGCCTCGTCGCATCCCGGCACGAAGCCTTTTGAAGTCATTCAATTGCATTACGGGAAACAAGTTCTATGGCCGGACCACTGCGTGCAGGGAACCGCCGGCGCCGCCATCCATTCCCGGCTGGACGTTCAGAAAGCCCAATTGGTGATCCGCAAGGGGCACCATCGCGACATCGACAGCTACTCCGCCTTCCTCGAGGCCGACCGCAAGACCGTCACCGGTCTCAAGGGGTATCTGAAGGAGAGAAAAATAAGGCGGCTTTTCGTGTCCGGGCTTGCCACCGACTTCTGCGTCGCCTGGACCGCGCTCGACGCGCGCAGCGCAGGATTCGAGACCACGCTCATCGAGGACGCCTGCCGCGCCATCGACCTCGAGGGCTCGCTCGGGCGCGCCTGGAGCGACATGACGAAGGCCGGCGTGCGGCGCGTGCAGTCAGCGGCGCTCTAAGCTCCGGCTGTACAGCGACATCGCGAAGCAGAACGCGAAGTAGACCAGCGCCGCGAACAGATAGGCCTCGACGCCGCGTCCGCTCCACGCCGGATCCTGCAGCGACACCTTGATCGTCTGCAGCAGGTCGAACAGGCCGATGATGACGACGAGCGAGGTGTCCTTGAAAAAGCCGATGATGGTGTTGACCAGCGGCGGCACCGCGATGCGCAGCGCCTGCGGCAGGATCACCGTCGCGGTCCTTTGCCAGTAAGTGAGCCCGAGCGCGTCGGCGGCTTCATACTGCTCTTTCGGAATCGCCTGCAATCCGCCGCGCACCACCTCCGCCAGGTAGGCGGCGGCGAACAGGATCAGCGCGAGCTGCGCGCGCAGCAGCTTGTCGATCGACACGCCGGCGGGCAGGAACAGCGGCAGCATGACCGAGGCCATGAACAGGATCGAGATCAGCGGCACGCCGCGCACGAGCTCGATGAAGCCGACGCACAGCGCCTGGATCACCGGCAGGTCCGAGCGCCGGCCGAGCGCGAGCAGGATCGACAGCGGAAAGGCGAGCGCGATGCCGAAGCTGCCCAGCAGCAAGCTGAGGATCAGCCCGCCCCAGCGCTCGTTCTCGACATAAGGCAGCCCTAGAACACCGCCCCACATCAGGAGGCCGATGACAGAAAGCCCGGCGAGCCACAACGGCACGAGCCACCAGCGCCAAAACAGTCTTATCGCACTGACTGCCCACATCGAGATCAAAATCACGCAGGCGAGCGCGGGGCGCCAGTGCTGCTCGTAGGGATAGGTGCCGAAGAGGATGAAGCGGTGCTTCTCGGCGATGAAGCCCCAGCAGGCGCCCTGGGCGGCGCGGCAGGCGCTCGAATCGGGCTGCCACACCGCGTGGAGCAACGCCCAGTCGATGAACTTCCATGCCAGAAAGGCGATGACCAGCCCGATAACGGCGGACAGAAGCCTGTTCATTTGAGGCGCGCGTTGTACCAGTTCATGAACACCGAGATCGACAGGCTGATCGTCAGGTAGACCGCCATGATGATGGCGATGCCCTCGATCGCCTGCCCGGTCTGGTTGATGATGGTGTTGGCGATCGACACCAGGTCCGGGTAGCCGATCGCCACCGCAAGCGAGCTGTTCTTGGTGAGATTGAGATACTGGCTGGTGAGCGGCGGCACGATGACGCGCAGCGCCTGCGGCAGCACCACGTGGCGCATCGCGAGCGCGCGCGTGAGGCCAAGCGCATGGGCGGCCTCGAACTGCCCGCGGCTGACGGAAACAACGCCGGCACGCACGATCTCGGCGATAAACGCGGCGGTGTAAGTCACCAGGCCGACGAGCAGCGCCGCGAACTCCGGCGTGATCGCCAGCCCGCCGCTGAAGTTGAAGCCCTCGAGGACCGGCGCGCTGCCCGGCAGCGGGAAGAAGATCCCCCGATTGGAAAGGAATACGCCGGGCAGCGGCTGCAGCGCCCCCGGCGGCGGCGGGAGCGTTTCGGTGATCAGGGCGTACCAGAAGAACAGCTGCACGAGCAGCGGCACGTTGCGCAGGAACTCGACGTATGCGCGACTGACGGCTTTCAGCAATCGATTTGCCGAGACGAGAAAAAGGCCTATCGCGGCGCCGAGCAGCGTCGCGAGCACGATGCCGGCGAGCGACACCTTGAAGGTGTTCGCGAGCCCGACCACGAGCGCCTCGAGGTAGCTGTCCGCGGCGCTGTAGCGCTGGAACGGCGCCTCGCCGATCTCGAAGCCCGCTTCGCGCTCGAGAAAGGCGAAGCCGCTCGCGATATGCCGCGCCTCGAGGTTGGCGGCGGTGTTCGAAATGACGAACCAGCCGAGCGCCACGACCGCCGCCGCCACCAGCCCCTGATACGCTATGC
>DATILQ010000198.1:0-2865 GCA_035476235.1 Burkholderiales bacterium | reverse complement strand
ATCGACCGCGTGAAGGATGTCGGCGCGCTCGCCGACGGGACGCTGTTCGCGCCGAAGTACCTCGAGAACAAGCTCAAGTTTTTCCCCTACATCCGCGAAGCGGTGTGCTTCGGCCATGGGCGCGATCGCGTGTGCGCCTTCGTCAACATCGATCCGGAAGCGATCGGCAACTGGGCCGAGAAGCGCAACCTGCCCTATTCCGGCTACACCGATCTCGCCGCGAAGCCGGAGGTCTACGACCTGATCCGGGAGTGCGTCGAGCGCGTCAATACCGACCTCGCCGCCGAGCCCGAGATCGCCCACTCGCAGATCCATCGCTTCCTGATCCTGCACAAGGAGCTCGACGCCGACGACGGCGAGCTCACGCGCACGCGCAAGGTGCGCCGGCGCTACATCGGCGAGAAGTACGCGCCGCTCGTCGAGGCGCTCTACGCCAGCCGCGATGCGGTGCACGTCGAAGCGCAGGTGAGGTACGAGGACGGCCGCACCGGCACGTTCTCCGCGGATCTGAGGATCGATAACGCCAGGACTTTCGCGCCCGCCGCCGCCGAGCGGGCCGCATGATCCTCGCCGTCGAAAACGTCTCGCTCGCTTTCGGCGGCGTCAGAGCCCTGCAGGAGGTCTCCTTCGACGTGAAGGAGCACGAGATCCGCGCCATCATCGGCCCGAACGGCGCCGGCAAGAGCTCGATGCTCAACGTGCTCAACGGCGTCTACCACCCGCAGAAGGGCAAGATCATCTTCCGCGGCCAGGAATTCCGCGCCATGGAGTCGCACCGCGCCGCGCAGCTCGGCATCGCGCGCACCTTCCAGAACATCGCGCTCTTCAAGGGCATGAGCGTGCTCGACAACGTCATGAGCGGGCGCAACCTCAAGATGCGCTGCAACTTCCTGCAGCAGGCGCTGTGGGTCGGGCCGGCGAAGCGCGAGGAGCTCGTGCACCGGCGCGCGGTCGAGGAGATCATCGACTTCCTCGAGATCCAGCACATCCGCAAGACGCCGGTCGGGCGCCTGCCCTACGGGCTGCAGAAGCGCGTGGAGCTCGCGCGTGCGCTGGCGGCGGAGCCCACGCTGCTGCTGCTCGATGAGCCGATGGCGGGCATGAACCTGGAGGAGAAACAGGACATGTGCCGCTTCATCCTCCACGTCAACGACCATTACGGCACCACGGTCGTCCTCATCGAGCACGACATGGGCGTGGTGATGGACATCTCGAACCGCGTCGTGGTGCTCGACTACGGGCGCAAGATCGCAGACGGCACGCCCGAGGCGGTGCGCAACGACCAGAAGGTCCTCGACGCCTATCTCGGCGTCGCGCACGCATGAGCTTTTTCATCGAGGTGGTGGCGGGCGGGCTGCTGGCGGGAGTGATGTACTCGCTCGTTGCGCTCGGCTTCGTGCTGATCTACAAGGCCTCGGGCGTCTTCAACTTCGCGCAGGGCTCGCTCGTGTTCTTCGCGGCGCTCACCTTCGTCTCGCTCACCGAGCGCGGCTGGAACTTCTGGCTGGCGCTCCTCGCGACGCTGATCGCCATGATCCTGGTCGGCATGGCGATCGAGCGCACGGTGCTGCGCCCGCTGGTGAATCAGCCGCCGATCACGCTCCTCATGGCGACCATCGGGCTCACCTTCGTGCTGGAGGGCGCCTCGCAGCTCATGTGGGGCTCGCAGCCGCACGGCCTCGAGCTCGGCATCCCCGACGTGCCGATCGAGTGGCTGTCGCAGAAGTGGAACATCAACATCAGCCAGTTCGATGTTTTCGCCGCGTTCGTCGCCGGCGTGCTGGTGGCGGTGCTTGCGCTCTTCTTCCAGAAGACGCGCATCGGCCGCGCGCTGCGCGCCGTGGCCGACGACCACCAGGCGGCGCTCGCCGTCGGCATCCCGCTGCAGCACATCTGGGCGATCGTCTGGGCGGTGGCCGGCTTCGTCGCGCTGGTGGCCGGCATGATGTGGGGCGTGAGGAATGGTGTGCAATACGCGCTCACCTTCACCGCGCTGAAAGCGCTGCCGGTGCTGATCCTCGGCGGCTTCGAGTCGATCGCGGGCGCCATCGTCGGCGGGCTCATCATCGGCGCCGGCGAGAAGCTCGCCGAGGTGTATCTCGGGCCCTACGTCGGGGGCGGCATCGAGTCGTGGTTTGCGTACGTCATCGCGCTGCTTTTCCTGCTGGTGAGGCCGGAGGGCCTCTTCGGCGAGAAGATCATCGACCGGGTCTAGGCGATGCTCTACCGCGAAGCGGGCCAGTTCAAATCGACCTACGCGGCCGATCAGCAGATCTTCCCGATCCTGCAGGACCGCATCGCCATCGGCGCGCTGCTCGTCGTCGCCTTGGTCGTCGTGCCGCTCATCGGCAACCAGTACTGGTTCTCGGCGATCCTCACGCCGTTCCTGGTGCTGTCGCTCGCGGCGCTGGGACTCAACATCCTCACCGGCTATGCGGGGCAGCTCTCGCTCGGTACGGCGGCGTTCATGGCGGTGGGCGCGTTCATGGCCTACAACGCGGTGCTGCGCATTCCGCACCTGCCGATCCTCGGCGCTTTCATCATCGGCGGCCTGTGCGCCGCTGCCGTCGGCATTGTGTTCGGGCTGCCGAGCCTGCGCATCAAAGGCCTGTACCTCGCGGTCGCGACGCTCGCGGCGCAGTTCTTCGTGCTCTGGGCGATCAACCGCATCGGCTGGTTCTCGAACTACAGCTCCTCCGGGGTGATCACCGCGCAGCGCATGGCGATCCTCGGCTACCCGATCGAGCATTCGCGCGAGAAATACCTGCTGACGCTCGTCATCGTCGCGCTGATGGCGCTCGCGGCGAAGAACCTGATGCGCAGCGAGACCGGCCGCGCCTTCATGGCGGTCCGCGACATGGATGT
>DATILQ010000197.1:0-1573 GCA_035476235.1 Burkholderiales bacterium | reverse complement strand
TTCCCCGCCTGGTAGGCATGCTCCGCCTTGTCGACGTGGTACCACCAGAACAGCACGACGAGCGACAGCGCCATCTCGGCGAGGCCGTAGCTGCTGAAGGGGTCGACGCGGCCCGTCGCCCAGCGCTCGGCGAGCGGCGCGATGAACGAGATGCCCGCCAGCATGCTGAGCGCGAGCGGCTTGGGCCGCCGGAGCGCGCCGATTGCGATGCCTGCCATGCCCTGCTAACCTGCGACGCGACGTTCTGACCGGGAGATTCTCGCATGCGTCGCCTGATTGTCGCCGCTGCCGCGCTCGCCGCCGTCTGCACCGCCGCCGCGCAGGACAAGGTGCTGCGCATCGTGCCGCACTCCAACCTCAACATCCTCGATCCGATCTGGACCACGCAGTACATGGCGCGCAATCACGGCTACATGGTCTACGACACGCTCTTCGGCACCGACGAGAAGAACCGCATCCAGCCGCAGATGGTGGAGAGATGGGGCGAGAGCCCCGACCATCGGCTGTGGAGCTTCACGCTGCGCCCGGGACTCGCTTTCCACGACGGCAGGCCGGTCACCGGCGAGGACGTCGTCGCCTCGCTCGAGCGCTGGGGCAAGCGCGACGCCATGGGCCAGAAGCTGATGACGTTCGTCGAGCGCATGGACGCGCCGCAGGCGAACAGCTTTCGTATCTTCCTGCGCGAGGCTTGCGGCTTCGTGCTGGAGGCGCTCGGCAAGCCCTCCTCCAACGTGCCCTTCATCATGCCCAAGCGCGTCGCCGAAACCCCGGCCGAAAAGCAGATCGACGACGCCACCGGCAGCGGGCCTTACATCTTCGTGAAGGAGGAGTTCAAGCCGGGCGACCGCGCCGTGTATGTGAAGAATGCGCGCTATGTACCACGAAAGGAACCGCCCTCCGGCACCGCCGGCGGCAAACATGTCTATGTCGAGCGCGTCGAATGGAATCTGGCGCTGCGCGACGCGCAGGCGCAGGTCAATGCCCTTATCCGGGGGGAGGTGGACATTCTCGAAGCGCCAGCATTCGAAAGTTACCCACCGCTGCAGGACGACAAGAACATCCAGGTGGTGAACTCGAACCCGCTCGGCTTGCAGTACATGTGCCGCTTCAACCATCTGCATCCGCCGTTCAACAATCAGAAGGTGCGGCAGGCCGCGCTCGCCGCCATGGCGGAGGAGCCGTTCCTGCGCGCCCAGGTCGGCATCAAGGAGTTCTATCGCACCTGCCCGTCGATGTTCACCTGCGGCACGCCCTACGGCAGCGCGAAAGGCAGCGACATCCAGTCGAAGTCGAACATGCGCAAGGCGCAGGAGCTGGTGAAAGCCTCTGGCTATGACGGCACGCCGGTGGTGCTGATGAAGCCGACCGACCTCGCCGCGATCCAGAAGCTGCCCGACGTCGCCGCGCAATTGCTGCGGCAGGCGGGCTTCAAGGTCGACCTGCAGGCGATGGACTGGAACACGCTGGTGACGCGCCGCGCGAAGAAGGATCCGCCCGCGCAAGGCGGCTGGAACATGTTCTGCACCGCGTGGGTGGCGCCCGACATCTGGAACCCGCTCGCCAATCCGGCGGT
>DATILQ010000196.1:0-2798 GCA_035476235.1 Burkholderiales bacterium | reverse complement strand
TCATCGGCGCCTCATATGCATTCGATATCGGTCAGAGTAGGAGAAGGCGCGCCAAGAGTCGTCAGTGAAGCGTCGGCGTTCCGTCGGAATTCGGTGGGCGGCGCGGGCGCGGCTACGCCTGCGCGCTCACTGCCTTGAGCTCCGCTCGGCAAGCCTCGCCAAACGGCCGCAGCGGATCGGCTTCAGTGGCAAGCGCGAGCTCGCGCATCTCCTCGACAGTCAGGTTGCGCGAGAAGTACTGCTGCGTGATGCGTCTGAACAGCCGTTCGGCTTCGACCAGCACCGCCGCGGACGCGGAAAGCCGAATGCGATTGATAAGCGCGAGCAGCGGCAACAGCGTCTCGGGCTTCTCCAGCGTGTGCGTGAACGAATCCATGAGCAACTTCACACATTCGCTGATGAACTGGCCGTAGAGCCCCTCGCGCTTGTCGATGTCCGCACGGACCAGCTCGCGTCTGCTCAGCGTCTTCTGCGTGATCCACGCAGTCGCCACCGTCGCGAAGCCGCCCACGAGCGAGCCGAGCATTGCGCTGAACAGCGTGGCGTCGAAGCTCACGGCTGCGGCTCTCGCTCGTCGCTGCTTACCTGAAGGTCGCTCGCAATGGAGTCGAGCAACTCGGTGGCGGAGCCGAATTCGCGCTGCCGGCCGGTCACCAGATTCTCGAGGCGACCGGCGAGAGCACCGGGCTTGGCGTCGCTGCGCAGCTTCAGCACGTAAGCGCGCCGGTTCGGATATTTGGATGTGGAGTTGAGGCTCATTGGAGCAGCTTAGGCGCGAGCCCTTGGCGGCTCGTCAGCGAAAGGTCGACGTTCGGTCCGACTTGTGAGCGACATCGCCGACTTCCGCGGAGGGGCGCCTTCGCCTGGCCGACCGACAACGGCCCGCAATTTCCGTCACACTGCTACATATGGCGGAGGGTGAGGGATTCGAACCCCCGGGCCCTTGCGGGCCAACGGATTTCAAGTCCGCCGCATTCGACCGCTCTGCCAACCCTCCGGGCTTGAAAAAGCCTTGCCCGCCCGCATTTTAGGGTAGTCTAGACGCATACCAAGTAAGGAGGATCGGATGGAGCTCAAACCCATACGGACGGACGGCGAGCCGGTAAGGCGCGACTTCCCGTACGAAGCGGCCGCAGATATTGCCGTCGCCGAGCAGGGCCGCAAGGTCCTGCGCAACACCTATCTGCTGCTTGCGCTCACCATGGTGCCGACCGTCATCGGCGCCTTCATCGGCATGGCGACCGGCAGCGTCATCCTCGCCCACCCGATCGCGAGCACGCTCATCCTGCTCGCTGCGGTGATCGGCCTGCAGTTCGGCATCGCTGCCAACCGCAACAGCGCCGTCGGCGTCGCGCTCTTGCTCCTCATGACCGGCCTGCTCGGCTGGTGGCTCGGACCGATCCTCAACTTCGCGCTCGCCATGCGCAACGGCATGCAGCTCGTCGGCTACGCGGCAGTGGGCACGGGCGTCATCTTCTTCGCCATGGGCGCCATCGCCGCCACGACCAAGCGCGACTTCAGCTTCATGGGCAAGTTCCTGTTCGTCGGCATGATCGCGCTGCTCGTGGCGATGATCGCGAACCTCTTCCTGCAGATCCCGGCGCTCGCGCTCACCATCTCGACGCTGGTGATCGTGGTGTTCTCGCTGTTCCTGCTCTACGACCTGAACCGCATCATCCGCGGCGGCGAGACCAACTACATCATGGCGGCGACCGGCGTCTACATGAGCCTGTTCAACATCTTCGCCAACCTGCTCAACCTGCTGCTCGCGTTCGCGGGCGATCGCGACTGAGCAAGAGCGGCAAATAGAAAAAGGCGCCTGCGGGCGCCTTTTTTATTGCTGCTCGAACAGCGCGAGGCTCTCGACGTGCGCGGTGTGCGGAAACATGTTGACGATGCCCGCCGCCGCCAGCCGGTAGCCCTTGGTGTGCACCAGCACGCCTGCATCGCGCGCGAGCGTCGCCGGATCGCACGACACGTAGACGATGCGCCTTGGTATCGCCGCGCCGAGCGCTTTCACGATCTCGATCGCGCCCTGGCGCGGCGGATCGATCAGCAGCTTGTCGAAGGGACCGTACGGCGCGAGATTGGGTGCGAAAAGATCCATCTGCTCGAACTGCGCCACCAGCGCATTGGCGGCCGCGTTGGCCCGCGCCCGGGCGACGAGCTCGGCGCTGCCTTCGAAGCCGATCACCTGCGCGCCGCGGCGTGCGATGGGCAGCGAGAAGTTGCCTAAACCGCAAAACAGATCGGCGATGCGCTCGCCGGGCCGCGGATCGAGGAGCTCGAGCGCGCGCGCCACCAGCTCGCGGTTCAGTGCGTGATTCACCTGAGTGAAGTCGGTCGGCCGGAAGTGCAGCCGCACCTGGAACTCCGGCAGCTCGTAGTAGAGATCGCTCTGCGCCGGCTCGAAGGGCGCCGCGGTCTCGGGGCCGCCGGGTTGCAGCCAGAGATGAACATCGTGCTGCCCGGCGAACGCGCGCAGATGCGCGTGATCGTCGTCGGTCAAGGGCAGCAGGTGGCGTAAGACCAGCGCGGCGGCGTTGTCGCCCACGGCGATCTCGACCTGCGGCAGGCGGCTGTGGACGGAGAGCCGTTCGATCAACCCGCGCAGCGGATCGATCAGCGCCGACATGCGCGGAGGGAGTACCGGACACTGGTGCATGTCGGTGACGTAGGTCGAGCGGCGCTCGCGGAAGCCGACCATCACGCCCTTTTTCTCGACGCGGCGCACGGAAAGGCGTGCGCGGTGGCGATAGCCCCATTCCTCGCCGCTGATCATCGGCAGCACCCGCTCG